>DGHE01000139.1:0-9368 GCA_002392525.1 Bacteroidales bacterium UBA3856
TTTTCATTAAAAAAATTTTCATTTCAGCAGCGAAATAACTAATTTCGCGCCAAATGACAAAGATACTAAAATTATTTATCATAAGCTTCCTTGCCGCCGCAATTCCCGCCTGGGGGCAGGGGTATACCATTTCTCCCATCAATGCCGACGCCGTCCTGAAGACGGAGAACATCCGCTCCAACGTGGAGTACCTGTGCTCGCCCGAGCTCGGCGGTCGCGCTACCGGCACCCCCGGCGGCCGCGCTGCGGCTTCCTGGCTGGAGGGGAATTTCCGCGTGCTGGGCCTTCAGCCTCTCGGCGGAGCGTGGCTCCATGGCTTCAATACCGCAGAAGGGCTGGCGCGGAATGTCATCGGCCTTATCCCCGGCAGCGCTACACCTGCCCGCTATGTGATTCTCATGGCGCACTATGATAACCTGGGCTATCTCAACGGGGCTTTTTATCCCGGGGCCGACAGCAATGCTTCGGGCGTTGCGGCTCTTCTGGAGATTGCCGGTATGGTAACCCGCATGAATACCTGCCACAAGATTTACCGCAACGGTCTCATTGTTGTGGCGCTGGATGCCAAGGAAAAGAACCAGGGAGGAGCTGCGGAACTGTGGCGGCTCATCTCTTCCGGAAAGCTGCTGGACCCTGTTTCCGGTTCGGCCGTTACGCCTTCCCAGATTTCCCTGGTGGTGAACCTGGACCAGATTGGCGGCACGCTGGCACCGCTCTCCGAGGGCAATCCTCGGTACCTCATGATGCTTTCGAACGAGGGCGACAGCCGCCGGAATTCCCTTGCCAGTGCCAACAGGGATAAGGGCTTCGGCCTGGAGATCGGCTACGATTATTACGGCTCCAAAGACTTTACCCGCCTGTTTTTCCGCCGCATCTCCGACCAGCGCATCTTTCTGGAGCACGGCGTTCCTGCCGTCATGTTCACTAGCGGTATTACTTTTTTGAACAACAAACCGGAGGACACCCCTTCGTCTTTGAACTACGACGTTCTCACCGAGCGCATCCGCCTTATCTTTCGCTTCCTGGACCGGGTTATGTAGCTTACTCGGTGCAGGCCGGCACTTCGCCGCGGTCGATGAGCTCCCGCAGCACGCCCAGATACGTGTCTTCGGCTGTTCCAAAGGCAGCGCGGGCTTCGAGGAGCGTGTACTGGCCATTTCTGGCTGCAATCCATGCCTTGAGCCGGGCAGCAAGGTCCGTGGGCTTTGCGGCGCCGCTCCGGCACAGGTCGCATTTGCCGCAGGGCTTGGACTCTTCCTGCCCGAAGTAACGGAGGAGGAACTGCGAGCGGCATTCGTCCTCTTCTTCCACATAATCCAACATGGTCTGAACCCTTTCGCGGTAGGTGCTTCGGAGCATCTTGTAGCGGTCCGGGCTCAGCTGTACGTTGCCGGGGCGCAGGCGGTCGTGCTGAATGAGGAGCACGGTGGCGTGATCGGCGGGGATGTAGCGCACCACGTGGTTCACGCTGAGCTGATACAGCAGCTGCCGCAGCATGGGGACCGTTACGCCGCAGCGGGCGGCCACGGCATCTTCGTCGATGGGCGTGGCAAAGGAGAAAATGCCCGTGTACATGCGCATGAGGGCTTCCAGCACGGCGGGCATGGCGGGATCGGGAAGCTCTACGGAGTAGAGTGACTGTCGGTCTACGTTGATGTGGATGCGGGTCTGGATGTCCATGTCCTCGGCCAGGGTCCAGTGCCCTTCCCGCTCCAGGTATTTGATGGCATAGTAGGTAGGCGCCTGCTGCAGTTTGTACTGCCGGCAGAAGGCGGCCAGGTCGAACTTGAGCATTCGGCCCATCCCGGCATCGTACGGAATCTCAAAGAAGATGTGCACCTTATGGTAGATGTCCTCGATGAACTCCAGCGTGGGGAAGGAAACCTGCTCCAACTGGGCCAGGCGGGTTTTGTCGGTGCCGTTCCACAGGAGCACGGCGTAGGATTCCAGGCCGTCACGGCCGGCGCGGCCAGCTTCCTGGAAGTAGGCTTCGGGGCTGTCGGGAACATCGGCATGTACCACAAAGCGCACGTCGGGCTTGTCGATGCCCATGCCAAAAGCGTTGGTGCACACCATCACGCGGGTGCGACCGCTCTTCCATTCTTCCTGCCGCAGAGAGCGGGTCTCGGGGCCCAGGCCGGCGTGGTAGAAGGAGGCCGATATTCCTGCGGCGCGGAGGGCATCGGCCATCTCCTGCGTTCTCGCCCGGCTGCGGACGTACACGATGCCGGTGCCGGGAACGCCCTCGCAGATGCTGCGGATCTGGCCCAGCTTGTCCTGCGTCTTGCGCACCACATAGCTGAGGTTGGGCCGCTCGAAGCCCGACACCAGCATGTTGGGCTCCTGAAACTTGAGCCGGGCCATGATGTCCTTGGCCACCAGCGGCGTGGCGGTGGCGGTGAGCGCTATGACGGGTGCATCGACCCGGCTCCGGAGCTCTCCAATCTGGAGATAGTTGGGGCGGAAGTCATAGCCCCACTGGGAGATACAGTGCGCCTCGTCCACTACGATGAAAGACACATTGAGAACGCTGAGGTAGGACTGAAAGAGCTGCGTTCTCAGACGCTCCGGGCTCAGGTACAGGAACTTATAGTCTCCATAAGCGGCATTGTTGAGGGCCAGGTCCACTTCCCGTCGGCCCATCCCCGCATGAACGGCCATGGCCCGGATGCCCCGCGCCTGCAGGTTCTGCACCTGGTCTTTCATGAGGGCGATGAGCGGGGTGACCACCAGCGCAATGCCGTCCTTCATAAGGGCCGGCACCTGGAAGCAGATGCTCTTTCCGCCGCCGGTGGGGAGGATGGCCAGCACGTCCTTCCCGTCCAATGCCTGATGGATGATTTCCTCCTGCATCGGCCGGAAGGCTTCGTAGCCCCAGTATTTCTGAAGTACCTCCTGCGCTGTCATGGTCATTACATGGGATAAATCCCGGCGCCGACAAAGTCGATGAGGGCCTGGGGCTCGATGCCGATTTGCAGACCGCGGACGCCGGCGCTTATGTAGATGGTGTCCCAGAGGAGGGCGCTCTCGTGGATGAAGGTGGGGTAGGGCTTTTTCATGCCGATGGGACTGCACCCGCCCCGGATGTAGCCGGTAAGGGGCAGGAGCTCTTTCACATGGATCATGGCGCAGCTCTTGTTGCCGGAGATTCTGGCCGCTACCTTTAGGTCCACTTCCATGGAGCCGGGAACGACACACACAAAGAGGCCGGTGCGGTCTCCGCGCAGGACCAGGGTCTTGAATACGCGGTCCAGGTCTTCCCCCAGCTGCTCGGCTACGTGAGAGGCCTCCAGGTGCTCTTCATCTACCTCGTAAGGAACCAGGGTGTAGGGGATTCCGGCGGCATCCAGGAGCCGTGCTGCGTTGGTTTTTTGGATTTGCATGCACAAAAATACGAAAAATCGCGTACAAATTCTGTATCTTTGCACTTCTTTATGAGCGCGACCAAGGACATACTGCTGGGACAAATCCGCAGCGGAGGTGTGCTGACCACCGGGCAGCAGGTAAAACTGTGCCTGATGCTCAGTTACCCTGCCATTCTGGCGCAGCTGTCGTCGGTGATGATGCAGTACATCGATTCCGCCATGGTGGGCCACCTGGGAGCTGCCGCCGGTGCTTCCATCGGCCTGGTATCCACGTGCATGTGGCTCATGGGCGGTTTCGGCATGGCGGCTACCAGCGGCTTTTCCGTGCAGGTGGCGCACCGCATCGGCGGCAACGACTTCAAGGGAGCCCGGGCCGTGCTGAGGCAGGCGCTGGTATGTGTGCTGGGCTTCGGCCTGGTCATCGGCCTGCTGGGTGCTGCCGTGTCGCAGCAGCTGCCCGTCTGGCTGGGTGGCGGCGAGGACATTGTGGCCGATGCCTCCCGCTACTTCCTCATCCTCTCGCTCTTTATGCCGGCCATGTTCCTGGACTGGATGTGCGCGGCCATGCTTCAGGCGAGCGGCAACATGAAGGTGCCCAGTCTTCTGAGCATCGGCATGTGCCTGATGGATGTTGTCTTCAACTACCTCTTTATATATAAACTGGAAATGGGCGTTGCCGGTGCAGCGCTCGGAAGCGGCCTTGCCGAGGTGATCACTGGCCTTCTCATGTTCTCCTTCCTGGCTTTCCGTTCCAAAGAGCTCAGCCTTACGCAGGAAAGAGGCAGTTTCCGCCCCGAGGAAACCACTGTGAAAAAGGCGCTGAATATCAGCGCTCCCATGGCGCTGCAGAACATTCTTCTCAGGGGCGGCTACATCTGCGCTACCGTCATTGTGGCGCCTCTCGGCACTATCGCCATCGCGGCCAACAGCTTTGCCATCACGGCCGAGAGCCTGTGCTACATGCCGGGTGTGGGTATTGCCGATGCCGCCACCACGCTCGTAGGCCAGTCCGTGGGCGCCCGCCGAAAGGAACTGGCAACGCGCTTTGCCTGGATCACGGCCTTCATGGGCATGGCCGTCATGGGCTTCCTGGCCGTTCTCATGTACTTTTTCGCCCCCGAGATGATGGGCGTCATGTCGCCGGATGCCCCGGTCATCGAACTGGGTGCGCGGGTGCTGAGGATTGAGGCTTTCGCCGAGGTAGGCTACGCGGCCTCGCTCGTTATCTACGGCGCGTTCGTGGGAGCGGGAGACACCCGCTGGCCCAGCGTGATGAACTTCGGCTCTATGTGGGTGGTGCGCATCCTGCCCGCTATCTTTATTACCCGTATGTATGGCCTCGTGGGCTTCTGGGTGTGTATGGCCGTGGAGCTCACGTTCCGGGGCCTGCTGTTTCTCATCCGCCTGTACCGGGGCTCCTGGCTTAAAAATGTTTAATGATATATGTATTACGTTTGCAAACGACTGGAAATATCGTCGGCCCATGCGCTGCACCTCTCCTATGAGAGCAAGTGCGAGTCCCTGCACGGCCACAACTGGATTGTGAAAATCTACTGCAAGAGCGAAACGCTCAACGAAGACGGCATGGTGACGGATTTCACCCACATCAAGAGGGACATCACATCGGCCCTGGACCACAAGAACCTCAACGAGGTGTTCGACTTCAACCCCACGGCCGAGAACATCGCCCGCTGGATCTGCGACCACGTGGACAATGCCTACAAGGTGGAGGTGTGGGAGAGCGAGATGAACATGGCCGCCTACGAGCGCTAGCCTGTCATTCTGAGTGGCTTTTGTCATTCTGAGCGAAGCGAAGAATCTCTATGTACAGAGTCAACGAAATATTCTACTCTCTCCAGGGAGAAGGCTTCTGGACGGGGACGCCCATCGTGTTTGTGCGTTTTTCCGGTTGTAACCTGCAGTGCCCGTTCTGCGACACGGATCACAAGGGTTTTTCGGAGATGTCCGGGGCCGATATCCTCGCTGCCGTCCGGGCCTGTGGCGGTGCGTGCCGACGGGTGTGCTTCACCGGCGGAGAACCCGGTCTGCAGCTGGACGATGCGCTGGTGGCGCTCTTCCATGAGGCCGGTTATACGCTGCACGTGGAGACCAACGGAACCTGTGTGCTGCCTGCCGGGCTGGACTGGGTCACGCTGAGCCCCAAAGACCAAGTGCGTGGCCTGCGCGGCAATGGAACCGTCGTCCTGCAGCGGGCCGATGAAGTGAAACTGGTGCTGGCTCCCGGCGTGGATCCATCGGCCTGGGCCGATTTCCCGGCCACGTGGCACTTCCTGCAGCCCTGCGATGAGGGTGGCGTTACCAATGCGGCCGAAGTATCGGCCTATGTGATGGCGCATCCTGCCTGGCGGCTGTCGCTCCAGACCCATAAACTTTTGGGGATAAGGTAATGGCTTCCGACGCGTTAAAAGGACATCTTTCCATTGCCGGGGCGTATCTCATCTTCGGCCTCAATGTGGTGCTGTGCAAGGACATCGCCAATGCGCAGGCGGTGGCGCCCATCGTGCTGTTTACGCTGCGGGCGCTGGGGGCATCGGCCCTGTTCTGGCTGGGCTCGCTGTTTCTGCCCAAGGAGAAGGTGGACCGGAAGGACCTGCCGAAGATTGCGCTGGCTTCGTTTCTGGGACTGTTCGGCCCGCAGGTGACGTTCCTGGTGGGCATTACCATGTCTACGTCCATCGACACGGCCATTCTGGGCACGCTGGGACCGGTTTTCACCATGGTCTTCGCATTCTTTTTCCTGGGAGAGCCCATCACGGGAAAGAAGGCCGGCGGTGTGGCGGTGAGTCTGGCGGGTGTGCTGTTTCTCATCTTTAACTCCGTGCATGGCGGCGGGGCATCGGCCACTACTCCGCTGGGCTTCGTGATGCTGCTTCTGAACAGCATCTCGTTCTCGCTGTACCTCGGGATCTTCCGGCCGCTCATTGCCAAGTACTCGGTGGTGACCTTTATGAAGTGGTCGTTCCTGTTCTCGCTGATCCTGGCGCTGCCGTTTTCCTTCCGGGGCCTCGTGACTACGGATTATGCCGCGGTGCCTCCGGTAGTGCTGTGGGAGATCGGGTACCTCATTGTCTTTGCCACGGTCATTGCCTATTTCCTCATCCCTTACGGCCAGAAGTTCATCCGGCCCACGCTGGTGAGCATGTACAACTACCTGTCTCCCATGGTGACTACGGTGGTGAGCATCTGGACCGGCCTGGACACCCTCACGTGGCAGAAAGTGCTGGCCGCCGTGGTTATCGTTTCCGGCGTGGTGCTGGTGTCGCGGAGCCGCGCGGCCGGGAAGTAGCCCCACCGCACACCCTGTTGCGCTACAAAAAGAACCTCGGAGACGGTCCGAGGTTCTTAAGGTAATTATCAAGACAAGGGCTACAGGGCCTTTGCGGCGGATTCGCCGGCGAGATAGCCGGTAGAGAAGGCCATCTGCAGGTTGTAGCCGCCGGTGTCGCAGTCCATGTCCAGCACTTCGCCGGCGAAGTAGAGGCCGGGCTGCTTCTTGGACTCGAGGGTTTTGGCGGTGATTTCGTCGGTGGAGATGCCGCCGGCGGTAACTACGCAGCGCTCGAAGCCCACGAAGCCGGCGATGTCCAACTTCCAGTCCTTCATGGCCTGGGCCAGGCTGTCTACGCTCACTTTAGGGTTGGTTTTGAGGAAGGCCAGGGTGGCATTCCAGGGCATGAGCTTACCCAGCATGATGCGGAACAGGCGCTGGAAGCTCTGACCCTTGGAACGGTCGTCGTTAATGACTTCTTCCCATTTGGCATGGATATCGGCATCCAGCTTCTCCAGTTCTACGGCGGGCTTGAGGTCAATGGAGACGCTCACTTTCTGGCCGTCGTTCAGGGCCTTCACGGCCTTGCGGCTTACCATGAATCCCAGCGGACCTTCCAGACCGCCGTCGGTGAATTCGATGTCTCCGAACTCCTGCTGTGCTTCCTGTCCATTGATATAAAGGGTAAGCTGCACGTTGTCCAGGTTGTTGCCGTTGAAGAGTTCGCCAAGGTCCGAGAGCGGCGTAACGCGTTCGATATGTTTTTCAAAAGTAGGATACCACTTGGGAAGCGGGGCAATCTTGCGCTCCTTGGTCTTGCCATAGACGGTGCGGCCGCGGAAGGCCTGTTTGATTTCACCGGCCAGGGGGTTGCTTTCCTTATAGCCAACGGGGACCAGGGCGGTGAGGGACGGGAAGCAGGCTTCCACGCTGTGGCCCAGTTCTTCGGCCCACATATAGCCGTCGCCAGTGCTGCCGGTGCCAGGATAAGACAGGCCGCCGGTGGCGATGATCAGCTTCTTGCAATTGTATTCCACCGGTTCGATAGTGATTTCCTCACGGGTGGGTGCAGGTTTTCCGGGCCGAAGTTTGCGGGGGTCATCCACCGGGATGCGCACATTCTTGCGGCTGGTCTGGACACAGTCCAGGCTGAAGCCACGGGGCGTTACGTCAATGGTTTTGACTTCGCAGTCCGTCACTACCTTTACACCGGCGAGGGTGCAGGCACGCAGCAGCGTATCCACTACGTCTCCGGCCATGTGGCTCTGAGGGTAAGCGCGGTCTCCCCGCTCCACGACGGAGCGAAGACCGTTCTGCTTCAGGAGCTCGATCATGCCTTCCGGGGTCAGGTTGTGCCAGGCCGGACTTACGAAGTTATTGTCTGTACGGATATGGGTACTGAAGTCCTGCCAGTCCTTTACATTGGTAAAGTTGCAGCGGCCCTTGCCGGTAATCATCACTTTACGGCCCGCCTTGGGCATTTTTTCAAGTACAGTAACAGTGCCGCCGTTTTCACTTTCAGACAACACTTTTGCAGCGCCGATCGCTGCCATGAGCCCCGCGGCTCCTCCACCAATGATAACAATGTCAGACTTCATACAAAGAAATTTGTTGCAAAATTACAAAAAATGTTTGTATATTTGCAGTCCCGATCCATCACAATCGGCGTTGCCACTTTAGCTCAGTCGGTAGAGCAGCGCATTCGTAACGCGCAGGTCGTCAGTTCGAGCCTGATGAGTGGCTCAGAAAAACCTCGGAATTGTTTCCGAGGTTTTTTTGGCTGTCGCAGGTTAGGACGAGAAGCGTCCCAGGTCTGCAAAAAATGGCTGACCTGCGACGCTAGAATGCACCAGTGGCCGATTTGCGTTCCCGTTCGGCCCAAAAACGCAGACCTGCGACGCAACGGCACCTGACCTGCAACGCAAATCCGTCAGACCTGCGACGCAACGGCACCCGACCTGCGACACAAAACCGCCTGACCTGCGGCACAAAACCGCCCGACCGGCGACGGAGAAAGGGGAGTCCGCGAAAAATTTGTATCTTTGCAAGATTTTAGAAAATTCAACTATTTATGGACAAAAAATCATATGCATTTGGAATGAGCGTGGCATCCAGCTTCTACCAGCAGGGCATCCACGTCAATAACGTCGAGGACTTCCTCAAGGGACTGAAGGACATGCTCACCGGAGTAAAGCCGGAGATTAGCATGGAAGAGGCTGGTGAGGCCCTGGAGGCCTTCTACAAGGAACTCGAGGACGAGGCTTCCGAGCGTGCCGCCGTTGCAGGCGCCGCCGCCAAGGAAGAAGGCGAGAAGTTCCTGGCCCAGATGGCCAAGGACCCTGAGGTGAAAGCCACCGGCAGCGGCCTCATGTACAAAGTCATCAAGGAAGGCACCGGCAAGAAGCCGAAGGCCACCGACAAAGTATACTGCCACTACGAGGGCACCTTCCCCAACGGCCAGGTGTTTGACAGCTCCTACAAGAGAGGAGAGCCCATCGAGTTCGGCCTCAATCAGGTAATCAAAGGCTGGACCGAAGGTCTGCAGCTCATGAGCGAAGGCGCCAAGTACGAACTTTACCTGCCCTATCACCTCGCATACGGCGAGACCGGCACCCAAGGCATTCCTCCGTGCAGCGCCCTCAAGTTCGTGGTGGAACTCATCGAGGTCCGATAGATTCTTCGTCGCTTCGCTCCTCAGAATGACAAAAGGGGCT
>DGHE01000139.1:9431-13532 GCA_002392525.1 Bacteroidales bacterium UBA3856
CAAAAGGGGCTCCTCAGAATGACAAGAGGGAGTGCCCTTCAGACTGACTGTTTTTTGTCATTCTGAGCGAAGCGAAGAATCTAAAGAGTATGGAGAGTATCATTCAGGCCATAGAAATCTTTGCACTGGTCACCGGCATCGTCTATGTGGTGCTGGAGATTCTGCAGAAGAACGCCATGTGGGTGGTGGGTATTCTCACGGGGGCCGCTTGCGCCTTTGAGTTTGCCGTCGCCCACGTGTGGGCGTCCATGGGCCTGAACCTCTATTACGTAGCCATGTCCGTCGTGGGCCTCATCCAGTGGAGAAAAGCCAGCGGACAGGTGGAAGAAGGCGACATTCACCTCCAGAAGGTTTCCCTTAAAGCAGGCATCCTCAGCGCCGTCCTTTTCACGGCCGGTACCGCCGTCATGATCCCCGTCCTAAAAGCCACCGGAGACCCCGCTCCCTTCCTGGACGCCATAGCCGTGATGCTCAGCGTGGTAGGAACGTGGTGGCTGGCCCAGAGCTACCTGGAGCAGTGGTTCATCTGGATGGTGGCCGATGTCCTCACCACCACCCTCTGCCTCACCACCGGCCAGTACTGGATGGCAGTCCTGTACCTGGTGTACATTGGCAGCGCGGTGTATGGCTATTTCCATTGGAAAAGCCGCGGGAAATACGTATCTTTGGAAGATTAATCCGTTAACCGTGAAACAACTTATCATAGACTGTGGCGCCACCAAAGCCGACTGGTGCGTGGTAGAAAACAAAACCACCCGGAACGTCCGTACGCCGGGCTTCAACCTGGTACAAACTCCGGAGGACAAACTGAACGAGATCATCGGCGGTGCGGCCGCGGAAATCGGCCCGGGCGTAGAAGATGTCCATCTGTACGCCGCAGGCCTGCTGGAAAAACCGGCTGTAGATTTTGGCCGATGGTTCCCCGGCGCTTCCATCGAGTACGCCTCCGACATGCTGGGCGCCGCCCGCGCCGTCTGCGGCCACAACCCCGGCATCGCCGCCATCCTCGGAACCGGTGCCAACACCTGCGAGTATGACGGAAAGAACATGGGCTGGAAGGTGGACTGCGGCGGCTTCATCCTGGGGGACGAAGGCAGCGGCGCCGTGCTGGGAAAACTCTTCCTCACGGACTTCATCAAGAACTACATGCCGGAGGAACTTCTGAAAGAAGTGAAAGAAACCTATCCGGAACTGAACTACCTCTATATCGTGCGTAAAGTGTACGGCGGTGAGGCCCCGGCCCGATTCCTGGGCGGTTTTGCACCCTTTATCCTGGAGCGCTACGGTAAGTACGAATACGTCAGGAATCTCGTAGAAGGGAACTTCAGAAACCTCTTCGAGAAAACCCTCAAGCAGTACAAACCCCTTCCTGTGGGTGTAGTGGGCGGCTTTGGTTACGCCTCCCGCGAAATCCTCCGGGAAATGGGCAAAACCTACGGCGTCACGTTCTCCAAGTTCCTGGCCACACCCGCCGAAGGTCTGGTAGAATTCCATGCCCTATAAGGAGACATATCCGTCGGCCCTCCTTTCCGATGCTGTGGAGGCCATCAGCTCCCTTCCCGGCGTGGGAAGACGGAGCGCGCTGCGCCTGGCCCTGCATCTTCTGAAGCAGCCCTCGGAGAACGTCCATCACTTCACGGGCGCCATCGACGCCCTCCGCGACAATGTGTGCTACTGCAAACGCTGCCGCATGATCTCCGACGACGAAATCTGCAGCATCTGCTCCGACAAGTCCCGCGACCAGCGCACCATCTGCGTGGTGGAGAGTGTGCGGGACGTCATGAGCATCGAGGCCACGGGCCAGTACCACGGCGTGTACCACGTGCTGGGCGGCATCATTTCGCCCATCGCCGGTGTAGGACCCTCGGACCTTACCATCAGTGAATTAGCCGGGCGCGTGAAAGCGCTCGAAGATCCGTCATCGGCCGAGATTATCCTGGCCCTGAGCGGAGACGTGGAAGGGGAAACCACCGCCTTCTACGTATATCGTCAGATCGAAGAGACCGGCGTCCGCGTGAGCACCCTCGCGCGCGGCCTGGGTTTCGGCGACGACCTCGAATATGCGGACTCCTTAACCCTGGGCCGCTCCATAACCAATAGACAAGTATTTAAACCATGAATCCCGAAGCTTCACGTTGTTTACTGTGTAAAAAGCCCAAATGCGCGCTGCAGGGCTGTCCCGTGCACACTCCCGTCCCGGAGTGCATGCTCCTGTACCGGCAGGGCCAGCTGGAAGAAGCCGGCCGTATGCTCTTTGCGAACAACCCCCTCAGCGCCGTTACCTCACAGGTGTGCGACTGGAAGCAGTTCTGCTACGGCCACTGCGTGCTCAATGTGAAACAGGTACCCGTAAAATGGTATGAGATAGAGCAGGAGATCTCCGGCGCCTATCTCTTCCGCCACCGCCTGGAGAGAAAGTCCGGGGTGATGGAGGGAAAGCGCATCGCCGTCATCGGTGCCGGTCCGGCCGGTATCGCCGCCACCGTGTGGCTTTTCGAGATGGGGGCCGATGTCCATCTCTACGATGCCAACCCGCGCATGGGCGGCGTGCTGCGCTACGGCATCCCGGCCTTCCGCCTGGACAAGAAATACTGCGACGCCTACGAGAAGATGTTTGCCGATGCCGGCATCTCCTTCCGCGGAGGCGTGGAGGTAGGGAAGGACGTTGCGCTGAAAGCCCTGTCGGCCCAGTATGACGCCGTCCTTGTGGCCGCCGGCGCCGAGACGCCCGCTACGCTGGGCATTCCCGGTGAGGAGAACTCCGTGCAGGCCCTGCCTTTCCTCAAGAACCCCGAGGCCTTCACGCTGGGAAAGAAAGTGATTGTCATCGGCGGCGGCAACGTGGCCATGGACGCCTGCCGCACCGCCGTCCGCCGGGGTGCCGAGACCTGGGTCTATTACCGCAAGACCTTCGAAAACATGCCGGCCAACCCCATGGAAGTGGAAGAGGCCAAGGCCGATGGCGTACAGTTCAAGGTATTCCAGGCGCCCGTGGAGGTGAAGGAAGGTGGCGTGGTTTTCTGCGACTGCGAAAACGTGCAGCCGGAGGACGGCGGCCGTGTCATTACGCGCATCATCGAAGGCACCGAGCATTTTGTGGAATGCGATACGCTCATTACGGCCATCAGTGAAAAACCCGATCCCGCGCTGCGGGAAGAGGCGCAGGGCCTTCGCAACGTATGGCTCTGCGGAGACTTCCTCACGGGCCCTGCCACGGTGGTGGCCGCCGTCGCCAGCGCCCGCAGCGCCGTGGAAGAAATAAAAACCAGTCTATGAAAGCTCTTTTGATTTACTCCGGCGGCCTGGACAGCACCACGCTGCTCTATGAATACAAGGACAGCATTGCCCTCGCCGTCACTTTTGACTACGGTTCCAAGCACAACGCCCGCGAAATCGCCTTTGCGGTGGAAAATTGCAAACGGTTGGGCATCAAGCATCTGGTGATTCCGCTGGGGTTCATCGGCCAGTATTTCAAGAGCGACCTTCTCCTGAGCGGGGGAGACATCCCCGAGGGCCATTATGCCGATGAGAACATGAAAAGCACCGTGGTCCCGTTCCGCAACGGCATCATGCTTGCCGTGGCGGCCGGCCTTGCCGAGAGCTACGAGCTGGACGCCATCATGCTGGCGAACCACAGCGGAGACCACGCTATTTATCCCGACTGCCGTCCGGAGTTCATCGACGCCTTCTCGGCGGCCGTGAAAGCGGGCACCTATAATGGTGTGCAGGTGATTTCCCCGTACTGCAACATCACCAAGCGTGACATCGCCCTGCGCGGAAAAGCCATCGGCGTAGACTATTCCAAGACCTATTCCTGCTACAAAGGCGGCGAGAAGCACTGCGGAAAGTGCGGCACCTGCGTGGAGCGCAAGGAAGCGCTGGAAGGCTTTGACCCCACCGAATATTTAGATTAATCCTTGTAGTTTCAAAATTTTTCCGTACTTTTGCAAGCTGACTTTTCCGTAACGTCAGCTGGTTCCTTATATGTTCATCCATCCGGTGCGACTGGCCCGGAGCTAAAACAGTCAAAGAGATATGCTGAGTATCTTCTACAGAGAAAACGGAAAAATTCTCCTCTCCCAGTCGGAGAAAGACTTCCCG
>DGHE01000009.1:0-12644 GCA_002392525.1 Bacteroidales bacterium UBA3856
TCAAGCGCCGCGGCTACGTAATCCCCGAGGACGTGCGCGCCGTGTGCAACGAGGTCCTGCGCCACCGTATCGGCCTCACCTATGAGGCAGAGGCGGAGAACGTCACGCCCGAAGAAATTATCGAGAAAATCATCAACGCGGTAATCGTACCATAGCGCAGGCTGACGCACCTTACCCTTTTTGAGGGGGCTCTGCCCCCTATTATCCCCCGCGGCCTCCGGCCGGTCGCTCTGCAGAGCGACAATTTTAGACTTCGTTCATGACACCAGAAGAGTTAATAAAGAAAATCAGGAAGATCGAAATCCGGACCAAGGCGCTGAGTCACCAGATCTTCGCCGGAGAATACCACTCCGCGTTCAAGGGACGCGGCATGGCCTTCAGCGAAGTGCGTGAGTATCAGTACGGAGACGACGTGCGCAACATGGACTGGAACGTAACCGCCCGCATGAGCGCCCCTTACGTGAAGGTCTTCGAGGAAGAGCGGGAACTCACCGTGGTCCTTCTGGTGGACATTTCCCGCAGCGGCCTGTTTGGCACGCAGGGAAAAACCAAGCGCGAACAGATTGCAGAGATTGCCGCCACACTGGCCTTCAGCGCCATCCTCAACAACGACAAGGTGGGCTGCATCCTGTTCAGCGACCGCGTGGAGAAGTTCATCTCTCCCGGCAAGGGCCGCACCCATTTCCTGCACATTATCCGGGAAATCCTGGAGTGGGAGCCCCGCCACGACGGAACGGACATCGGCGAAGCCCTCCGCTTCCTCACTGGCGCCATCAAGAAAAAATGCACGGCCTTCGTGCTCTCCGACATGCTGGACGTGAAGGCCGATGGTACCCCGCGCTACGAAGATGCGCTCAAGGTGGCCGTGGGCCGGCACGACGTGTCGGTAATAAGGGTAAGCGACCCCCGCGAGAAAACCCTCCCGGACGTTGGCCTCGTGCATGCGAAAGATGCCGAGACCGGCGCCTCCCGCTGGATCAACACCAGTTCCCGCTCCGTGCGGGAAGCCTATGGCCAGTGGTTCCAGAGCGTTTCCTCCCAGGCGGAGCGTCTGTTCCTGAGATACCAGGTAGACCACGTGGACATTGGCACCGACGAAGACTATGTGCGCGGCCTCATGGCCTTATTCCATAGAAGATGAGAGTAAAACTACTTACCATAGCAGCCCTGCTCGCGAGCACGGCCCTTTTCGCTGAGGAAGAGGGCGGGCGCCGCATCATGGCCGGTCCTTCCTTCCTGGAGCCCCTTGAGAAAAGGGATTCCGTGCTGGTATGGGACCAGTTTCATTACGGAGTGGAGCTCAAGGACATTGCCGAGGGCACCCCGATAGCCCTGCCGGTGCTGGACGCAGCCACGCGCGAGCGCACTGCCCGCGAAGGGCATCTGGCCATCCTGAAGGACTGGCAGCTGGATTCCGTGAAAGTGTCGGGACGCAAAGACACGCTGGCCCGCTACGACATCCGGGCCTACTTAACCCTGGCACCCGAAATCCCCGGAGACTACGAGCTCTTTGAACTGCAGTGCCTGGTGGGCCGGGACACCCTGGTGTTCAACCGTCAGATGATGCAGGTGACAGAGCCCTCCATAGACCTCGAAACCTTCCAGCCCCACGACATCCATCCGCAGCAGAAGTTCCCCTACACCCTGGCGGAACTGTTCCCCTGGATCTACGGAATTGGCATGGGAGGAATGATTGTGGCCGCCCTCATCCTCTGGCTCGTAACCCGGAAGAGGAAGGAGGAGGAGAAGAAAAACGCCGAACCCGCCCACATCCGTGCCCTCCGTGAACTGGAGAAATTCCGCGGCAACAAGCACTGGAAGCCGGACCAGCAGAAGGCCTTCTACTCCGGCGTCACCGACATCCTCAGGGCCTACATCGCATCCCGCTACGAGGTAGGTGCCATGGAAATGACCACCGCAGAGATTTTCGAGGGCCTGAAGGGCACCGACATCCCGGAGGAACTCTACCGTGAGATGAAAGACCTTTTCGAGCGGGCCGATTTCGTGAAGTTCGCCAAATACACCGCCAGCGACGAAGACAATGCACAGGTGATTCCGCAGGCCGTCCGCTTTGTCACCACAACGTACCAGGCGCAGCTGGAAGAAGAGATTCCCGGTGAGGCCGGGAATGACAAAAAGGAGGAGTAGCCATGTATTTTGAATATCCCAAACTGCTTTTCCTTCTTGTCATCCCCGCCCTGCTTGTGGGACGGTACCTCTGGATCGAGTTCAAGGACCGCCGCGCGCACATGCGGGTATCGGCCCTGGAGGCCTGGAAAGCCGGCGGAAGAAGCATCTTCGAGATTATCAGGCACCTGCCGTTTGTGCTGCGCACATCGGCCCTCTGCCTCATTATCATCGCCATCGCCCGGCCGCGGTCCTCTTCCCAGGTGGAGAAGGTGGATACCGAGGGCATTGACATCATGTTTGCGATGGACGTGTCCACGTCCATGCTGGCCCGGGACTTTGAGCCCGACCGCCTGAGCGCCGCCAAGGACATTGCCATCGAGTTCATCGCCCAGCGGCCCTCAGACCGCATGGGCATCGTGGTGTTTGCCGGCGAAAGCTACACGCAGTGCCCCCTCACCACCGACCGCGCCACCCTCATCAACCTCATGAAGGATGTCCAGACAGACCTCATCGAGGACGGTACGGCTATCGGCAACGGCCTGGCCACCGCCGTGGCCCGCATGAAGGACTCCGACGCCAAGAGCCGGGTGGTGATTCTCCTGACGGACGGCGTCAACAACATGGGAGAGATAGACCCTGCCATGGCGGCGGAAATTGCCAAGACCTACGGCATCCGCGTGTATACCATCGGCGTGGGTGCCAATGGGCAGGCTCCCTACCCCGTGCAGACGCCCTGGGGCATCGAGATGCGGAACGTCCCCGTGGAGATTGACGAGCCCCTTTTGAAGAATATTGCCGATGGCACCGGCGGCCGTTACTTCCGCGCCACCGACAACACCAAGCTCAGCGAGATTTACGCGGAGATTGGCCAGATGGAGAAGACCCGCACCAGCGTGGACTCCTTCCCCGTATACAAGGACCTGTTTGGCGGATATGCCCTGGCCGCACTCATCTGCCTCCTTCTGGAGGTGCTTGTGGCCTTTATTTTAAGGAGGATGCCGGTATGCTGATGTTTGCCGATTACAAGTATCTGTATCTGCTCATTCTGGTGCCCGTTTTCCTCATGGGATACGGCATCATGCGATATATGCGCGCCCGCCGCGTGAAAACCTTCGGAGACCCGGCGCTGGTAGAGGCCCTCATGCCCTCCCGCTCCCGGTCCAAAGGCTGGGTGAAGGCCGTGCTGTTCTCCCTGGCTTTCGCCTTCTTTGCCATCGGCCTGGCCCGGCCCCGCACCGGCGCCAAGCTGGCCGAGAGAAATACCAAGGGGGCCGAGATTATCGTGGCCCTGGACGTTTCCAACTCCATGCTGGCGCAGGACTACTCCCCCAACCGCCTGGAGCGTGCCAAGCTTTCCATCGCGCGCCTCACGGAGCGTCTGCAGGAAGACCGCATCGGCCTTGTCATCTTTGCCGGTACGTCCTTCGTGCAGCTGCCCGTCACCACCGACTACGTGAGCGCCAAGATGTTCCTGAACAGTATTGACACCGGGTCCATCCCCGTGCAGGGAACGGCCATCGGAGATGCCATTCGCCTGAGCATCAAGAGCTTCAGCGCCCAGAGCGAAAAGAGCCGCGTCATCGTGGTTATTTCCGACGGCGAGAACCATGAAGACGACGCCGTAGGTGCCGCCAAGCAGGCTGCGGAACTGGGTATCAAGGTATATACGATTGGCGTAGGTTCTGCCGAAGGCCAGCCCATCCCCATGGACGGAGGACTCCTCAAAGACAAGGATGGCAACATCGTCGTCACCAAACTTAACGAAGAAATGCTGCGGGACATCGCCCGCGCGGGCGGCGGCGCATACATCCACGCCGGAGGGGAAGAGTTCGGCCTCAACCCCATTATCCAGGACATCCGCCGCATGGAGGATGAAGAGTTTGGCAGCGTGGTGTTCGAGGAGTATGACGAGCAGTACATGTATTTCTTTGGCATTGCCCTGCTGCTGTTTATCCTGGAAATGCTCATTGGCGAGCGCAAGCCCCGCCGCAAACTGTTTGAGGTATGATGAGAAAAACTGTCATAGGAATTCTTGCACTGCTATGCCTTTCCACGGCCACTTTCGCCCAGAAGGCAGACTTCAGAAGAGGCAACCGTGCGTTCCGGAAAGAGAATTACGGGCAGGCCGATATCGACTACCGCAAGGGGCTTCTCAAAGACTCCACGCAGGTGAAAGGCCGATACAACCTGGCCAACAACCTGTACCGGCAGGGCAGTTTTGACGAGGCCGCAAAGCTCATGGAAGCCATTCCCGTGGACTCGCTGAACGTGGGCGCCTTCGAGTCGGACGTGCTGTTCAACAAGGGAGACATCGCCATCGCGCGGCAGGACTGGCAGACGGCCGTAAACTGCTTCATCCAATACCTCATGGTGCATCCGGACGATATCGCCGCCAAGGAGAACTACACCTATGCAAGGTATCACCTGCAGAACCAGGACCAGAACCAGAATCAGAACCAGAATCAGGACCAGAATCAGGATCAGAACCAGGATCAGCAGGACCAGCAGAATCAGGACCAGGATAAGGACCAGCAGAACCAGGACCAGCGTCAGCAGCCGCAACCGAAACCGGAGCAGCTGAGTCCCCAGCAGGCCCAGCAGCTGCTGCAGGCCATCCAGGACAAGGAAAAACAGACACAGGAAAAAGTGGACGAGAAAAAGGCTGCCGTCCTGAAGTCCCGTCAGAAGGAAAAGAATTGGTAGAAGTATGAAAAGACTGTTTGTGAGTATCGTCGCCGCGCTTGCCGGCCTCGCCGCCATGGCCCAGACTTCCATCGGCGTGGAGGTACATAATATTGTAGAGGTGGGTGAACGCTTCAATCTGGTGTTCGTGGTAGAAGGAGAGCAGGAGCCCTCGGACTTTACCTGGGAAGCCGGAGAAGACTTCACCGTGGTATGGGGGCCCCAGAAAGGCACATCCCGTAGTGTTCAGATCATCAACGGGAAAACCACCCGTTCCTCACAGACTTCATATACCTATATCCTGCAGGCCCGGCAGGCCGGTAACTTCACCATCCAGCCGGCATCGGCCAAGGTCAAGGGAAACGCCATCCACTCCAAGGCCGTCACCATCCAGGTGGTGAGCGGAGCGCAGCAGAGCCAGCAGCAGCCCGGCCAGGGATCTCAGGCCCAGAGCCAGGATTCCGGCGCAAGTGCGGCCCAGCAGGACATTTTCATGCGGCTGACACTGAGCCGCAGCTCCGTTGTGGTAGGAGAGCCTGTCACCGCCGTTTTGAAGATTTATCAGCGGGCCAACCTGGTGGGCTTCGAAAACGCCCGCTTCCCTTCTTTCAAGGGCTTCTGGAACCAGGAAGTGGACACGCCTTCCAACATCGAGTTCCAGCGGGAGCAGCTGAACGGAACCATGTACGACAGCGCCGTTCTTCGCAAGTGGGTGCTCATTCCCCAGAAGGCGGGAGACCAGACCATCGAGCCAGCCGAGATTGTGTGCCTGGTGAACGTCCAGCGCCGCCGCAGCGGAACCGGCTCCATCTTCGATGACTTCTTCGGCAGCGACTACACAACCGTACGCCAGCGCGTGAGCACCAAACCGGCCACGCTCCATGTATCGGCCCTGCCGGCCGGCGCACCAGCTTCTTTCGGCGGAGGCGTGGGTGAATTCTCCATCCAGGCGCGCCTGAGCAAGGATTCCCTGAAGACGCACGACGCCGCCTCCCTCGTCATCACCCTCTCTGGAAAGGGCAACATTGCCCTGCTCGAAGCTCCCAAGGTAAGCTTCCCGCCGGACTTCGAGGTATATGACGTCAAGACGTCGGTGAATACCGACAAGAGCGGAACTTCCGGTTCCAAGACCTTCGAATATCCGTTTATTCCCCGCAGCGCCGGAGAATTCACCCTGGGTCCTGTGGAATATGGTTATTACGATGTAGCCAAACGCCGTTACTCCGTAGCTACGGCCGCCGCCCTGCCCATCAAGGTGGCGCGCAGTGCATCGGCCACCACCAGCGTCCCCGAAAGCGGTTCCACGCTGGTCGTAGACAGAAAAGGCGTGAAAAACCTCGGGGAGGACATACGCTTTATCCGTACCAAAACCACCCTTGGAACCGACAAAGGCTTCCTGGTATATTCCCGCCTATGGTGGGGTGCCATTGCCTTCCTTCTGCTGGCCGGCCTGGGCTTCTGGCTGGGCTTCCGGAAGGCGGCCGCCCGGCGGGCCGATGTCGTGGGAACCCGTGGCCGCAAGGCCACACGCCAGGCACTGAAGCGGCTGGCACAGGCCAAGGATTTCCTCCAAAAGAACCTGTACACGGCCTTCTACGAGGAGCTGCACCGCTCGCTCCTGGGCTTTGTGGGAGACAAGCTGGCCATGGATATGGCAGACCTTACCAAGGATAATATCGAGGCTGCGCTGGTGTCCCGCGGGGTTCCGGAGACCGTTGCCACCGATTTCACCGCGCTCCTGGATGCCTGCGAAGAGGCCCGTTACGCTCCCGATGCCGGCCACGAGGCCATGAACGAACATTATGAAAAAGCGGTTGCCACCATCACCGCCATTGACGCTTCCATGAAAAAGACTTCTTCCAACAGCAGCGGTGCCGCCATGCTGGCCGTGCTGCTTCTGACACTTCCCGCAGGCCTTGAGGCACAGTCCCTGTCCTACCCGGATTCCCTCTTCCAGGCTGGCGTGGAAGCTTATACGCAGGGAGAATTTGACCAGGCCCTCAAGGACTGGAAGGACGTGGAGGCCACTGGTCTCATGTCCAAGGAACTCTATTACAACCTGGGCAATGCGTATTTCAAGAGCGGAGAGATCGCTCCGGCCATTCTCTGGTACGAACGTGCCCTGCGCCTGGACCCCTCCGACGCCGATGTGCGTTACAATCTAGATTTTGCACGAGCCCTTACCCAGGACAAGATTGAAGAGGTGCCTGAGATTTTCTTCGTACAGTGGAGACACGCCCTGTGCTACCTGCTGCCGTCCAACACCTGGGCTGCGCTGTGCCTGGTGTTCCTGGCCCTCGCCGTAGCCTGCGCTCTGCTCTTTTTGCTGGGCAGCACGTCGGGCCGGCGCCGTCTGGGCTTTTTCGTCGGCATTGCCTGCCTCATCCTTGCCTTCCTGGGCTGGGACTTCGCCCAGTGGCAGCGGCAGGAGGCCCTCGCACAGGACCGCGCCATCGTAATGCGCCCGGTCTCCAGCGTCAAGAGCTCACCCTCCGATGGCAGTGCCAAGGACCTTTTCATCCTGCACGAAGGCACCCGCGTGCGCATCCTTGACAACGTGGGCGGCTACTCCCAGATCGAGATCGCCGATGGCCGCCAGGGCTGGATCCCGAGCGGGGAGATTGAGGTGATTTAGGACCATCCCTACGGCCGCCCCAGAGTTTTTACGATCTTAAAATTCCCGGCTTTTCCTGCTTAAGATCGTAAGTGATGACGAACAAAAGCGTAATTCCCGGCAAATCCTGCTTAAGATCGTAAGTACAGAAATACAATTATACATGGCACAAACGTCTTACCCCTGCGAGAACTGCAAGTTACGCGCAGCTTATGAAAAGAATCCCAAATCACTGAAGGGCCGGTTCTGGCGCTGGCACATCAACTTCTGCCCCGGCTTCAAGGCCTACTTCACCCATCAGGACGAAGAGACCAAGCTGGATCTTAGAAAGAAGTATAATTTCCAGAAGTACCAGTAAGCCGGCCGGTGATGAATCTCTGCCGTAAAGGGCTGGCTTGTGCCGGGCATTAGCAATTCACCTTCTGCCCGAGGTCCTCGTTTTAGAAGTACTTGTAGAACAGGGCAAGCGACCGCATTCCAGCCCATAGCTGGCGAAGGAGGTAGCTCTCGTTCGGCGAATGGATGGTATCTCTCTCCAGGCCGAATCCCATCAGGAGCGGGTCGGTTCCCAGGATGGTCTGCATGTCTGCAAGGATGGCAATGGAGCCGCCCCCGCGGGATGGCACCGGCTCTATTCCGTAGACCTCCTCCATGGCGCGTGAGGCCGCTTTGTATGCCGGAGAAGTGATGGGAATGAGGAAGCCGTCACCGCCTTCGAAGGGAGTGACTTCCACCTTCACGCCCTTCGGGGCGATGGACTTGAAGTGCGCCTCAAAGAGCTTGCTAATTTCCCCGGACCGCTGGTTGGGGACCAGCCTCATGGAGATTTTCGCGTGCGCAGTGGAAGGGAGTACGGTCTTCGCGCCCGTACCGGTATAGCCGCCCCAGATGCCGCATACGTCAAGGCAGGGGCGGATACCCGTGCGTTCCATGGTGGTATATCCCTCTTCTCCACAGACATCATCTATATCCAGGAATGCCTTGTACTCTTCCATGTCGAAGGGAGCCCGGGAGAGCATGGCCCTGTCCTCACTCGAAAGTTCCACGACGCTGTCGTAGAAGCCGGGAATGGCCACACGGCCTTTTTCATCGTGCAAGGAGGCAATCATCTCGCAGAGGACATTGATGGGATTCGCGACGGCTCCCCCGTAATGACCGGAGTGAAGGTCCTTGTTGGGGCCTGTCACCTTGACTTCCAGGTAAGCGAGACCTCTCATGCCGCAGTTGATGGAAGGCACCTTGTCGGAGATCATCGTCGTGTCCGAGACCAGAATGACATCGGAGCGCAGCAGTTCCTTGTGGGCTTCCACCCATGCAGGAAGGGACGGACTTCCGATTTCTTCCTCCCCTTCGAAGATGAATTTCACGTTATGGTGAAGGAGCCCCGCCCTCACCTCGTGCTCAAAAGCCTTGAGGTGCATGAACAACTGCCCCTTGTCGTCATTGGCTCCGCGGGCGTAAACAGCCTCCTCACCGGTAGCCGGATCGTGGGCAATAACAGGCTCGAAAGGGTCTGTACGCCATTTTTCGAGCGGCTCCGGCGGCTGCACGTCATAGTGCCCGTAAACCAGAATGGTCTTGGGGGCGCCGATGTCCTTGCTGCCGAAGACGACGGGATGGCCTGCCGTTTCATAAACATCGGCCTTGTCTGCGCCCGCCTGCATCAAAAGTTCCACGAGGCGTTCCGCGCAGCGGCGCATATCGGCCTTGTGCTCGGGCTTGGCGCTGACGGAAGGGATCCTCAGCAGCGAAAAAAGCTCTTCGAAAAAACGTTCCTTGTTCTCCTGGATGTACTGTTGCATGCTGTGTTCGGTTATAGTTAGCAATAACAAATATAGCGACTTGCCGGCTCATTTACAAGGAACGAAAGGCGCTGGCTTGTGCCGGGCATTGGCACAAACCGTAAGTAATTAAAGGCCAATGTATTAACAATTAACCTTCTGCCCGAGGTCCTCGTTTTTGAGGGGTTCGGGCAGAGGGTAATTTGTAACTGATTGTAGATTAATACGTTACAAAGAGCCGCATGCCCGAGGTTTTCAACTATTGCATTTTGTACACAAAAATGGTATTTTTGTCGTTTGAAGTATAAAAACGACAAAAATGGTTTTTATCAGTTACGGCAGCTGCGATAGACAGATAGCCGAAGAACTAACCCATTACCTTGAAGAGCCCGGAATCACTTCGGTTACCTTCCGCGGCAACGGACAGGAGGCGCTGGCCGGCATGGCCTCAGTGGTCTTTGACGACAACGGAATGCCGGTGGTCCGGGGCACACTCACCAACGTGGACCAAATGCAGTAACGATGCTCTACCAGAAACTCATCTCCTCCCACAGCACCTGGGCAAAGGTAACGGGCGCCGTCCTCAAAAAAGGATGGCTCCTCATTCCGCTTGCTGCCAGTGTAGCCCTGACGGCCCTGAACATTCCTGAAGGATGGCAAAGAGTGTGGGGATTTGTCTCCCTCAGCCTTTTTGCCGCCATCATGATATCGGTCTGCAACACGCTCACCGACATCTTTACCCTCCTCCGACGGGAAAGCCACATCACCCGCTGCCAGATCTGGATCCTCATTGCCATCGGCATCTGGCTTGTGGGGGCCATCGTCATCCTGGACATTCAGAAAGACAGCAAGTACGGCCTGGTCTTCGGCCTCGTGGGCAGCGTCCTCGCCTGGATTTTCCAGGATAAAATCAAAGGAGCCGCAGCGTTCCTTCACATCCGTAGCCACAAGCTCATCAAGATTGGGGACTGGATCCAGCTTCCCGGCAAAGGGGTGGACGGAGAGGTAAAGAAAGTCACCCTCACCACCGTCACCCTCTGCAACTGGGACACCACCACCTCCACCATTCCCATCAGCGCCCTGCAGCAGGATCACTTCATTAACCTGCAAAACATGGCCGAGGGTAAGACTTACGGCCGCCAGATGGTCAAAAACTTCATCCTTGACACCAGCTGTGTGAGGCCCCTCACCGAGGAAGAAGCCGCGCGGCTTCGCGCCGGAGAGGCGGGCCGATACATCCCCGCCAGCCAGATTCAGGCCGGGGTCCTCAACGCCCGCCTGTTCCGGGAGTTCGTGCACCACTACCTGATGAACAACGACCACATCTCGCATCTTCCGTTCCTCCTGGTGCGCTGGCTGGACCAGAAGGACAGCGGCATGGTGCTCCAGGTGCACACCTACCTTGTGGACGCCAACCTGGAGGCCTTCGAGTGGCAGCAGTCCCGCATCACCGAGCACATCGTGGCTTCCCTCGAAGCCTTCGGCCTTCGCATGTACCAGATTCCTTCATCCTACGATGTAAAAAACAGAGGCCATGAGTAGAAAAGAAATCATCCGCGAGCGGCCTTTCGAATACCTCACCGCCTCCGCCGAAAACTGGTACATCGCCCGCGCCTATGTCCTGGACAAGCTCCGGGACGTTGCCTTCACACCCGGCTCCGACGGGCACCTGCACGTCATCGTCGCGGGAGACAGCCCCCTCCTTCTTTCCACGGCCCGCCAGACAGCACTATCGGCCCACTACCTCAACTTCGAAGAGGAAAATGCGCTGGGAGAAAGGGTTTCCCGCAACCGGACGGTCATCACCCTCGTCACCGGGAAGAAGGCCGATGACATCCTCCGGGAGCTTTCCCGCGAGGAGTACCTGGGGCAGCTGCTCAGCGTGTGCCGCTACTCCCTCTTCGGGGAGCTTCATAACCCCGATTCCTACCTGGACATCGAAGTAGACCTGGTGGAAAAGGCCCCGGAAGATCCCGGCGCCATCACCTTCACCGAAGAGGACGTAAAAGCCTTCCTCGCGTCGGCAGACCCGGAGGAAGTGTTTTCCATCGACACCCGGAAAGCCGTGTTTGCCAACCGGGTCTACTCCCTCGGGGCCGTCATCGACAACATTCCCTACGAAGACATCAACGGGGCAGGCCGATACAGCCGCGCCCTGGACACGTTCCAGTACCGGGTACTGGGAAACGCAGCGGGCGCCCGTCTTGTCAGTGACCGCTGGAAGAACCGCTCCACCGCCCGAAACGGGCTCTCCAACGTCATCTGCTCAGACTGCTTCGAGTCCCGCGAACTGGCCATCCGGCGCCAGTGCTCCAACTACGACAAACTGGACAGGAAGACGCGGGCCGCCCTCTGGGAGAGAAACAGCTATGCCCTGTCCGTGAGCGAGCACTGCCGCTGGACCACCGAGAAGCTCATCCTGGGATTCCGGGCATTCAGCCTGGAAGAGAGATGCCTGTACGAGAACCATTTCGGAAGCGCACGGGCCAGTTTTTGCCGGCAAGTGAAAAATGCGGCCGAGTCCCCGTCCCACGTGGACATCTGCTCCTACCGGCGCCTGCGCCTCACAGACCCGGCGAGCCTCAAGTACGACACCTTCCTCATGCTGGCCATTCCGCTCATTCTGGAAAAAGTGAACCAGTAAGAGTCCCTTTGGAAAAAGGGACTTTTTTCGTATCTTTGTAAGTTGGTTTTTAGTAGAACAAAAAACAGAAAAAAGATATGATCCTTCCTCTTCTTCAGACAGACTCGCTCAGCGAGGCCGCTCAGGCCATCGCCGCTCCCGTGCAGCAGCCCACCCAGATGAGCGAGAGCCTCTGGTCCATGTTCAACATGGGCGGTCCCCTCATGTGGGTCCTCCTGGCCCTCAGTTTCCTGGCCATCTATCTTATCGGCCGCAAATGGTGGATGCTCAAGCACGCCTCGGAGATTGACCCCCACTTCATGCAGGACATCCGCGACTACATGAACGAAGGAAAGATCAAGAGCGCCCTCACCCTGTGCCAGAAGTACGACAACCCGGTGGCCCGCATGATTGAGACGGGTATCCACCGCATGGGACGTCCCATGGCCGACATCCAGAGCGCCATCGAGAACATCGGCAACGTGGAAGTAGCCCGCCTGGAAAAGGGCCTGCCCATCCTGGCCACCATCGCCGGCGGCGCTCCCATGATTGGTTTCCTGGGCACCGTGACGGGTATGGTGAAGGCCTTCTTCAACATGTCCAAAGCCGGCAACAACATTGACATCACCCTCCTCAGCGACGGTATCTACACCGCCATGCTCACCACCGTGGGCGGCCTGGTGGTCGGTATCATCGCCTACTTCGGCTACAACTGGCTCACCTCCAAAGTGAGCGACCTTGTTTACAAGATGGAGAGCTCCACCCTGGAGTTCATCGACATTGTGCTTCACGAACCCGGAGAAGACCAGTAAGC
>DGHE01000009.1:12745-14710 GCA_002392525.1 Bacteroidales bacterium UBA3856
CATGACGGATATCGTGTTCCTGCTCCTGATCTTCTTCCTTGTCACCTCTACGCTCATCAATCCCAACGCGCTCAAGCTCCTTCTGCCCAAGTCCACGGGCCAGGTCAACGCCAAAGCCACCGTGAGCGTGAGTATCAAGGACTGGGGAGATGAGACGTACACCTACCACGTGAACGGCTCCAAGGACCCTGTTCCCTACGAGGTAGTGGAAGAGGAACTCATCGAGCTCCTTTCGCAGGAAGAAGACCCCACTTTCTCCATCTACAGCGACCAGACGGTTCCTGTGGGAGAGGTCGTGGGCATAATGAACATAGCCAAGCGCAATCACTACAAAGTGATTCTGGCCACCCAACCCGAATAGGCTAAGATGCAACCGTACCAGCGAACCAGGGAAAAGCGGGAAAAGGCCGCAGGAATAACCGGCGTAGCAGCTACGCTGGTGCTTCATGCCCTGGCACTGGTGGTGCTCCTCACAAGCGGTCTCACCTACCTGGACCCCCCGCCGCCGGAGAGAAGCTCGCTCCTCATTGAATTCGAAGAGGAAGAGCTGCAGCCGGTAAAGCCCCTGCAGAGCCAGGTGGGCCGCCAGCCCCAGGCCGAGGAAACAGACCTGGAAAGAGATGTGGAGCTGGTCCAGAAAGCCGAGTCTCCCCACGTGAACGACCGGCCCAACGTAACCCCCAAGGCCCAGCCGGATGCTCACGGAGACGTAGAAACGCCCGCTCCGCCGGCCGAACCCGAAATAGACCGCAGGGCCCTGTTCCCCGGCCAGAACAAAAAAGACAATAGCGCCACCGCCCCGCACGCCGCCGCAGAGGCCACCGAGGGCTTCAAGGCCGGGCAGGCCGATGGCAACACGCACGAAGGAAAGACAGAAGGCAGCGCCAACGCGCACGTAAAAGGGCGCAACGTCATAGGCTCCATCCCCAAACCCGCCTACGGCACCCAGGCCGAAGGAATTGTGGTGGTTCAGGTAAAAGTGGACCAGTACGGAAACGTCAAGGAGGCCGTTCCGGGTGCAGAAGGCACCACGGTAACCGACAAAACCCTCTGGAACGCCGCCCGCAACGCCGCCATGAAAACGACGTTCAATATGGACGCAAACGCACCTGCCATGCAGGCAGGTACCATTACATACATTTTTAAACTTAAGTAACGACGTGAGTCGTAAAGAACCATTATGGAAGACAACAAAAGAGGTACGAGAAAACGTATCGTTCGCAGACCCGCCGAGGGTCATGCAGAAAAAGTAGATTACAGCACCAGCCGCAGCTTCGACTCCGAGGAGCATCGCCCGGCCCACCGCTACAGCCCCCGTCCCGACGGAGAGCGCCGCAGCTACGGTGACCGCCCCCGCACGTTCTCGAGCGACCGTCCCCGCCGTGATGGCGAGGAGCATCGCAGCTACGGTGACCGTCCCCGCACTTATTCGAGCGACCGTCCCCGCCGCGATGGCGAGGAGCGCCCGAGCTACGGAGACCGTCCCCGCAAGAGCGGTTACGGCAAGCCTTCGTTCGGCGGTTCCAAACCCGGTTTCAAGAGCAGCGGCAGGCCCGGCGCCAAACCCGGTGCCCGCAAGCCCTTTGTAAAGCGCAGCGAGGCCGATGCCGGCATGAGCGCCATGCTCTCCCGCAAGCCTCAGGTGAACGGCCGCTACAGCGACGACGACACCGCCCCCACCGAGATCAAGGAGGTAGTACGCCTGAACAAGTTCATCGCCAATTCCGGCGTATGCTCCCGCCGCGAAGCCGATACCCTCATCCAGAGCGGTGTAGTGACCGTGAACGGAGAAGTCGTCACCGAACTGGGCGTCAAAGTGAACATCCTCCAGGACGACATCCGCTTCAACGGACAGCGCCTCAAGGGTGAGGAAAAAGTGTACATCGTGATGAACAAGCCCAAGGGCTATGTGACCACCGCCAGCGACCCCCACGCAGAAAAGACCGTGATGGACCTCCTCAAGGG
>DGHE01000009.1:14829-21666 GCA_002392525.1 Bacteroidales bacterium UBA3856
TCACCAACGACGGCGAGATGGCCGAGCGCCTTACCCACCCCTCCTACAACAAGAAGAAAATCTACCAGGTCGTGCTGGACGCTCCCCTCAAGGAGGAAGACCAGCAGAAGATCCTCGCCGGCATCGAGCTCTCCGACGGCGTAGTGGCTGCCGATGAACTCGAATACATCGACGCCCACGACCACCGCCAGCTGGGCATCGAGATCCACAGCGGCAAAAACCGCGTGGTGCGCCGCATCTTCGAATCCCTGGGCTATGACGTAAAGGCGCTGGACCGCGTGTACTTCGCCGGCCTCACCAAGAAAGGCCTCAAGAAGAGCGACTGGCGTTACCTCACCGAGGGTGAAGTGAACATCCTCAAGATGGGAGCATACGTATAATGGCACACAGAGCAGGTTTTGTCAATATCATCGGCAATCCGAACGTAGGTAAATCCACGCTCATGAATGCCCTGGTGGGAGAGAAACTCTCCATCGTGACCGCGAAGGCCCAGACCACGCGGCACCGCATCATGGGCATCGTGAGCGGGGAAGATTACCAGATCGTGTACTCGGATACGCCCGGTATCCTGAAGCCCAACTATCGGCTCCAGGAAAACATGCTCGCCTTCGTGGACACCGCCATCGGAGATGCCGACATCATCCTCTACGTAACCGACACCGTGGAAAAAGGGGACAAAAACGAGGCCTACATCGAGAAACTCCGGAAGGTAGACTGCCCCGTTGTCCTTGTCATTAACAAGATTGACATTTCCTCGCAGGAAAAGGTGGTGGAACTCATGGGCTGGTGGAAGGAGCAGCTCCCGAAGGCGGAGATCATCCCCGTATCGGCCCAGGAGAAATTCAACCTGGAAAGCATCCTGGAGGCCGTGTCGTCCCGCCTGCCGGAAGCACCCGCCTGGTTTGACAAAGACCAGTTCACGGACAAGAACCTCCGTTTCTTCGCCTCCGAGATCATTCGGGAGAAGATTTTCCTCAACTACTCCGAGGAAATTCCCTACTCCTGCCAGGTAGAGATTGAGGCTTTCCACGAGGGAGAGGACCGCTATGAGATATCGGCGGTCATCTACGTGATGCGGGAGTCCCAGAAGGGCATCATCATCGGCAAGCGCGGTGCCATGCTCAAGAAGGTGGGCACCGAGGCACGCCTGGACATGGAAGATTTCTTCCAGAAGAAAGTATTTTTAAGCACATTTGTTAAAGTTGACCCGGACTGGAGGGAGAACCGCAAGGAACTCCGCCGGTTTGGATATGAATTCTAGTTACGTTTATGGCAGAAGACTGGGAAGACATCGAAGGACAGGAACAGGAAGAAGAGCTGAGCGAGGACGCTGCTGCTTCGGGAAAATTTGACAAACTCCTGGGCAGCGACGCCGGCAAGTACAAGCTCTCCGGCATGTTCAAGGAATGGTATCTGGACTATGCGTCCTACACCATTCTGGACCGCGCCGTTCCCCATATCGTAGACGGTTTCAAGCCCGTTCAGCGCCGCGTGCTGCACACGATGGCCACTATGGACGACGGCCGCTACACCAAGGTGGCCAACATTGTGGGTCAGGCCATGCAGTACCACCCGCACGGAGACGCATCCATCCTGGGTGCGCTGGTCACGCTGGGCCAGAAGGGGCTTCTCATCGACTGTCAGGGTAACTGGGGTAACATCCTCACCGGAGACTCCAACGCAGCGCCCCGTTACATCGAGGCACGCCTTTCCAAGTTTGCCAAGGAGGTGGTGTTCGACCCCAAGGTTACGCCCTGGATGACATCCTACGACGGACGCAACCAGGAGCCCACGGAGCTTCCCGTGCGCTTCCCGCTGCTCCTTGCCCAGGGTACGGAGGGCATTGCCGCCGGTCTGTCGTCCAAGATTCTGCCGCACAACTTCAACGAGCTCATCGACGCGTCCATCGCCATCCTGAAGGGTGAGCCCTTCGAGCTCCTGCCCGACTTCCCCACGGGAGGCATCGCAGACTGCTCCAAGTACAACAAGGGCAAACGCGGCGGCATGGTCAAGGTGCGCGCCCGCATCAACAAGGTGGACAAGAGCACCATCACCATTACCGAAATCCCGTACGGCAAAACGTCCCAAGCCATCATTGACAGCATCATCAAGGCCAAGGACAAGAAGAAGATCAATATCAAGAAGATCGATGACATGACCACCGACAAGGTGGAGATCATCATCCATCTTCCGGCCGATGTCTCCCCGGACAAGACCATCGACGCGCTGTATGCGTTCACCGAGTGCGAGACCAAGATTGCGCCCAACGCCTGCGTCATCCGTGACAACAAGCCGGTGTTCCTCACCGTGGACGAAATCCTGGAATACGACACGTTCCACACGCGCGATATCCTGAAGGCCCAGCTGGAGGTCAAGCTCTCCGAACTCGAGAACGACTGGCACTACAGCTCGCTGGAGCGCATCTTCTTCGAGAACCGCATCTACAAGGTGCTGGAGCAGAACCAGAAGAGCTGGGAAGAACAGCTGCAGGACATCTTCAATCAGATGTGCCAGTATCAGGAGCTGCTGCACCGGCCCATCCTCATGGAGGACATCCTCAAGCTGGTGGAAAAGCCCGTGCGCAAGATTTCCAAGTTTGACACCAAGGCCCTGGACGAGAAAATCTACGCCCTGGAGGACCAGATGAAGGAGGTGAAGGACAACCTGGAGCACATCACCGAGTTCACCATTGACTGGTTCCGCAGCCTCAAGAAGAAATACGGAAAAGACTGGCCGCGCCTCACCGAAATCTCTTCTCTGGAGACTATCACCGTTACCAAGGTGGTGTCTAACAACGCCAAGCTCTACGCCAACCTGGAAGAGGGCTTCGTGGGCATCGGCCTCAAGAAGGACGACGGCGGCGAGTTCATCGGCGAGTGCTCGGACCTCTCCGAGATCATCGTCATCGGCAAGGACGGCAAGTATCGCGTGACCAAGGTGTCCGACAAGGCGTTCTTCGGGAAGGATCTCCTGTATGCCGGCGTGTTCAACCGCTCCGACGAGCGCACCATCTACAACGTCATTTACCGCGAGGGCAAGGGCCCGGCCCATTATGCCAAGCGCTTCAACATTACCTCGGTCACCCGCGACAAGGAATACGACATCACTACCGGTGCCCCGGATTCCAAGATCCTGTGGTTCACCGTGAACCATAACGGAGAGGCCGAGACCGTGAGGATTGCGCTCAGGCCCAGGAAAGGGCTCAAGAAGCTGCTGCTGGAGTGGGATTTCTCCAACCTGGCCATCAAGGGACGTTCCTCGCGCGGCAATCTGGTCACCAAGAACATGATAGCCCGGATCCAGCTCAAGTCCAAGGGTGTCACCACCCTGGAAGGCAAGGATATCTGGTACGACCCCGACATCCAGCGCCTCAACGACGAAGGCCGCGGAGAGCACCTGGGCAAGTTCGCCGGGCAGGACCGCGTGCTGGCCATCTTTGCAGACGGCAGCTACTACACCACCACCTACGACCTTGTGAACAAGTATCAGGGAGAAGTGGTGCGTATCGAGAAGCTGGACCCGAACCGCATCTATACGGTCCTGTACTGGGACAATGCCGCCAAGGCCTACTATATCAAGCGCTTCAGTTTCACCGAGAGCAACAACTCGCCGGTGCTGTTCATCTCCGATGCCCGGGGGTCCCGCATGGTGGACATTTCCTCCGACCTGCATCCGCAGGTGATTCTCACCTTCGGGGGCAAGTACGAGCACAGGGAGTCCGAGATTGTGGACGCGGAGGAGTTCATCGCCAAGAAAGGCATCACCGCCAAGGGCAAGAAGTGTTCTCCCTACGACCTCAAGAGCGTCGCGTTCGGGGAGCCGCTGCATAAGCCCGAGGACGACATCGAGAGAGAAGAGCCCACTGTGGCCGAGGGACTGGAAGAGGCCATGGAGGTAGATGTGGAGGCCGATGCCATCGGCACCACCATCGAGCAAACCGGGCAGGCCTCCGACCTTCTGGCCGATGCCCGCACCGCTTCCCCCGACGAGCCGGGAGACGACGCCGTTGACATGGAAGGCTGGGAGCCTACACTGTTCTAGCGCATGAATCATCTTGGGGAAGCGATTTCGCTTATCGTCGCCGTCTCATGGACGGTGACGGCTCTTTTTGCCGATAAAGCCAGCCACAGGCTGGGTTCCATGACGGCCAACGTGCTGCGCCTGTGCCTGGCGTTTGTGTTCCTGGGGGCGTTGCTGTGGGTGACCATCGGCCATCCTTATCCTGTTTACGCTACGCCCGAGGCGTGGCTCTGGCTGGCGCTGTCGGCCATCGTGGGTTATGTCTTCGGGGACTGGTGCCTGTTTAACTGCTACCTTTCCATCGGCGCACGCTTCGGACAGCTCTTCATGACGCTGGCGCCGCCCATGGCCGCCATTGCAGGATGGGTCATCCTGGGCGAATCCCTCACGTGGAAGTCCTGGGTGGCTATGGCCGTGACCCTCAGTGGTATAGCCATCTCCATCCTGAGCCGGGGAGAAGGCCATACCGTGAAGCTCACGCTGCCCTTCAAGGGCGTTCTGCTGGGCCTGGGTGCCGGCCTGGGACAGGGTGTGGGCCTTGTGCTGAGCAAGATGGGCATGCAGTACTATGAGAACGCCGTTCCCGCCGATGCCCCGCAGCTCATGAGCGCCATGCTGCCTTTTGCCTCCACCATGATCCGCGCGTTCATTGGCGCCGCCGGATTTTTGGCGCTTATGACGTTTCAGAAGGGACTGCCGCAGCTCCGCGCTGCCGTGCATGACCGTGTAGGCATGAAATACGCCCTCATCATGACGCTCTTTGGGCCCGTCCTGGGTGTTTCACTGTCGCTGATGGCCGTGCAGTATACATCGGCCGGCATTGCCTCTACCCTCATGGCCCTCACGCCGGTTCTTATCCTCATCCCCTACGCCTTCGTGTACAAGCAGCGCATCAAAGCCCGCGAAGTCCTGGGTGTCTTCGTGAGCATGCTGGGCGTGGCACTGTTCTTTTTGCTGTAGGCGCTCTGCGCCGCGGCCGGGACGTATAACGCACTTTTGGCCCTTCACGGCATCAAACTTTTTTGTATCTTTGTGCAAATACATGGAAATGAAACGCATTATCCTTATCCTCGCACTGCTTCTCACGGCCATGGCAGCATCGGCCCAGCAGTATCTTACTCTCACGGACATTCCGTATAGCAAAGACACCGACGCCTACGCGCAGGAGCGCTGCAAGCTGGACGTGTATTATCCCACGGACCTCAAGGACTGCCCGGTGGTGGTATGGTTCCATGGCGGAGGCCTTACGGGTGGCAACAAGTTTATTCCGGAGGAGCTCAAAAACAGCGGACTCGTTGTGGTGGCAGTGAATTATCGGCTCATGCCCAAGGCAGCCATCGACAACTGCATTGACGACGCCGCGGCGGCAGTGGCCTGGACTTTCGGCAACATCGGCCTGTATAATGGCTCTCCCGAGAAAATCTTCGTAGCGGGCCATTCGGCCGGCGGGTACCTCACGGACATGATCGGCCTGGACAAGCACTGGCTGGCCAAATATGGTGTGGATGCCGACAAAATCAAAGGCCTTGTCCCCTACAGCGGTCAGGTGATCACACACTTCGCCCTCCGCGAGCGCCGGGGCATGCAGCCCACGCAGCCGCTCATCGACGAGTATGCGCCGCTCTATCACATCCGTCCCGACGCTCCGCCCATCGTCATCATCTCCGCCGACCGCGAGGAGGAACTCTATGGCCGATACGAAGAAACCGCCTACTTCTGGCGCATGCTCAAACTCGTCGGCCATAAGGACGTAACGATTTATGAATTGGACGGTTACAACCATGGAGACATGGCCACTCCCGCTCATGCCATCCTCAAAAAGAATATCAAACGCCTATGCTCATCGCGCTAACCGGCTACATGGGCAGTGGCAAAAGCACCGTAGGCGCGCTGGTCGCCGATGCCCTGGGCTGCCCCTTCATCGACCTCGATGAGGTCATCGTAAAAAAGGCCGGCCGAAGCATCCCCGAGATTTTTGCGGCCGATGGCGAACGCGGCTTCCGGCGCCTGGAGAAACAGGCACTGGAAAAAACCGTGGCAAAGTACGCCGAAAACACCGCCGTTCTGTCGCTCGGCGGCGGCACCGTGACCATCCCCGGCGCAATTCAGCTGCTCCGGGAAAGCACCCTCTGCATTTACCTCGAGGCCTCCCCCGAAACCCTGCTGACGCGCCTGGAAGGGCAGGCCGATGACCGCCCGCTGGCCGATGATCACTTCGCGGAAAGGCTCTCGCAGCGCGAGCCGCTGTACCGCGCGGCAGCCCATATCACCATCGAAACCGAAGGCCTCAGCCCCGAGGAAATCACCGACGAGATTATCATCTCCTGTTTGTAAATCTGCCGCAGATTCCCTATCTTTGTAAAGATATGGGCAACAGTGCAGAGAAACAGTGGATCATCAAAACACCGGCCAGCGAGGAAAAAACCTCCCGGCTGGCAGCAGAGCTCGGTATAGACCGTGTCCTGGCCGGCCTCTTGGTCCAGCGCGGCGTGGAAACCTTTGAGGACGCCCGCAAATTCTTCCGCCCTTCCCTGGAAGACTTGCACGATCCCTTCCTCATGAAAGACATGGACAAGGCCGTGGAGCGTCTGCATGAGGCCATCGTGAATGCCCAGAAAATCCTGGTATATGGAGACTATGACGTAGACGGCACCACCGCCGTCGCCCAGATGTACTCCTTCCTCAAGAACTTTACCCAGAAGCTTTCCTTCTATATCCCGGACCGCTACGACGAAGGCTACGGCCTCTCGTACAAGGCCCTGGACTGGGCCGCCGACAACGGCGTCAACCTCGTCATCACCCTGGACTGCGGCATCA
>DGHE01000009.1:21714-37462 GCA_002392525.1 Bacteroidales bacterium UBA3856
ACTGCGGCATCAAGGCCATCGAGAAAGTAGAGTATGCCCGTTCCAAGGGCATCGACATCATCATCTGTGACCACCACCTTCCGGAAGACGAGCTGCCCAAGGCCGTGGCCGTACTGGATCCCAAACGGGAAGACTGCCACTATCCCTTCGACGACCTCTGTGGTTGCGGAGTGGGCTTCAAACTGGCCCAGGGCTATGTGCAGCACTATGGACTGGACCCCGCCCTGCTGGAACCCCTGCTGGATTTGCAGGTAGTCTCCATCGCCTCGGACCTGGTGTCCATGACCGGAGAAAACCGCATCCTGGCCCACTACGGCCTCAAGCGCCTCAACGAGAATCCGCGTCAGGGCCTGCGGGCCATGATCAGCCTTTCCCAGCTGGAACCCGGCCACATCGGCATTGACGACATCGTCTTCAAGATCGGCCCCCGCATCAATGCGGCAGGACGTATGGAAAGCGGCCGGCTGGCGGTGGAGCTCCTTACGGCCACCGATGAACGGTCGGCCCGGAAAATCGGCGAGAAAATCAACGACAACAACAACGAGCGCAAGTCCATCGACCGCGAAATCACGCAGGAAGCCCTGGAGATGGTTTCGAGCGGCAGTGCCCTGGCCACGAAGAACGCCACCATCGTATACAACCCCACCTGGAACAAGGGTGTGGTGGGTATTGTGGCGTCCCGCCTGGTAGAAGCCTACTACAAGCCCACGGTGGTCCTCACCAAGAGCAACGGCTTTGTTACCGGCAGCGCCCGCAGCGTGCAGGGCTTCGACCTTTACGCTTCCATCGAAAGTTGTGCAGACCTTCTGGAGAACTTCGGCGGGCACATGTATGCCGCCGGCCTCACCATGAAGGAAGAGAACGTGGAAGAGTTCTGCCGCCGTATGGACGAGTTCGTGGGCAAGAACATCACCCGCGAGGAACTCACTCCCGTGGTGGAAATCGATGCCCAGCTGGATCTCTCACAGATTACGCCCAAGTTTACGCGTATCCTCCGGCAGTTCCAGCCCTTCGGCCCCGGCAACAGCAATCCCGTATTCCTCACGGAGAAGCTCTACGACTTTGGCAACGGGCGCAAAGTGGGGGCCGCCGGCGTACACCTCAAACTGGACCTGGTCCAGGAAAACATGACCTACCCCCAGATGGCCGCCATCGGCTTCAATATGGCCGGCCACTATGACCACATCAAGGAGGGCAAACCCATTGATGTGTGCTATTCCATTGTGGAAAATTTCTACCGGGGTTCCTCTACCATTCAACTTCGCCTGAAAGACATCCGCGAGCGCAACGAGCTCATTTAAGCGCTTGGGCTGTTGCCAGCGCTGCAGGGCAATAATAGGACCTACCCCATTATCCACGTACCCACGCGGGGGATACGGCGGATAATGACAGCAATAAGGCCCACCACGGGGAAGGAGATGAGGGCGGTGGCCAGAATCTCCACGGGGGTGGTCCAGACGGGGCCCAGAAGACCATCAGGGCCGATGCCGAGCGTGGAGCGGAGCCAGGCCGATACCGGGCCCAGCACCAGCATGTGCATGAGGTACATGCCGTAGCCGGCCGTGGAAAGAGGCAGCACGATGTGCCGATAGAAAACGGAAGAGCCACCCGAGGAGCTGGAACCGCTTCTATACACCAGCGTAAGGCCCAGGGCCGTAAGGGCGACGGGCAGGCCGCAAAAAGCGATGGCGGCTTCCCAGGCGACGGCCAGTTCCACGGAGCCTTCCACCGGGAAGGAGCCGCTGGCCATGATGCGCTGCATGAAGCCGAAGCACACCAGGATAAAGCCCAGGAGAAACAGCGTCCAACCTACGGCGCGTACCAGGCGGCCTTCAGGGACGAATCGCTTCACAAACACGCCCACGAGGAGATAGCCCACAAAACCGCTTACGTAATAGAACAGCCCGAAGGGATTCCACGAAGCCTCACCCCAGAGCGGGAACAGGGCCGGAGCGGGAAGGCCGTCGGCCGCATAAATCATGGGAGCCATTCCGCCGGCGGCTTCACGCACGAAGGGAATGCAGAGCGTCAGCACCCAGAGACCCAGATAGAGGCTCAGCTCCTTTCGGGAAACCTTCTCCAGCCAGGGCGACAGCACCGGCATAATGAGGTACAGGCCCAGCAGCATGTACACAAACCACAGGTGCCCGGCGGCGTAGTTGAAGTTCAGGAGCAAGCCTTTGAGACTGGAGGCCGGCGACCCGTAGGCAAACGCATAGACCAAAGTCCAGATTACCATGGGCACCACCACCCGCACAAAACGGCGGCGGAAGAATGTCCAGGTGTCGTACCTGAGCGGCAGCTGCAGATAACCGGAAGCGATGACAAACAGCGGCACGCAGCAGCGGGCCAGGCCCTCGAAGACCGACACCCAGAAGGCATCGGCCCCGCTCAGTACCAGCGTGCCGTCCCCTCCCAGGTAAAAAGGCTCGGTGGCATGCACCGTCATTACCAGAAAACAGGCGGTTACCCGCAAAAAATCCAGCCAGGCTTCTCTTGTCATAGGATGTAACTTACTTCTTTAAAATGGTAATAGCGGCACTTCCCTGCCGCGTCTATAATACAGAGGCGTCCGTCCGGTTCTACTCCCCGGATAACCCCGTCAAATTCTTCTTCCTGCAGAACGTCGTAATAGCGGGCCCGAACCCCTTTTCGGAAAAGTTCCGACGCGTATGCGTCCAAAAGCCCGGATCCAGCATCAAACACTTGCGGAAGCCGCTCCTCAAAACAGTTCAGAAACTGTTGCAGGCACGCCTCAACGTCATACTCCTGCGACGTATGGATAGACAGCGACGTAGCGTTCGCCAGCTGCGGAAATTCCTTTTGGTTGATATTGATACCAATCCCTATCACCGACGAGGCCAGGCCATAGGTTCCCAGCTGATTCTCCACCAGGATGCCGCAGATCTTGCGCTTCCCCACATACACGTCGTTGGGCCATTTGATTTGACAGGCCACGCCGTAGGAGCGCAGGAACTCCGCTACGGCCAGCGAGGAAAGGTAGTTGAGCTTCATGGCCAGGGCCGCCGGAAAAACATCTTCAAACTTAAGGACTATGGAAAAAGTGAGGTTCTGCCCCGGCTGGGTGAACCAGGTGTTGCCCCGCTGCCCCCGGCCGGCCGTCTGCTCACGCGCGGCAATAACGGTGCCCGAAGGGACATCGGCCAGCCTTCTCAGAGCCTCCGAATTCGTGGAATCGATGGAATCCAGCCAGATGACGTTCATTCTCCCCGGATGGCTATGCCTTCCTCGGGGAAGTCCGCATCGGGCTCGTTGAACGGCTGCAGGAACGGATTGTACATCCCTTCCCGGGCGATGGTCGTGGGCTGTCCGTGCCCCGGAATCACGTCGGTCTCTCCGGGCAAGTTCAGCAGTTTCTCCCGGATGGAGGCCATGAGCATATCATAGTCCCCTCCCTTCAGGTCGGTCCGGCCGATGCTGCCGGCAAAGAGCGTATCCCCGCTGAGAAGAAGGTTGTTCCCGGCCGAATAGTAGCACACGCAGCCCGGCGTATGTCCCGGGGTGTGCAGCACCTTCCAGGAGGTACCGGCCGATGTAACCGTCTCACCATCGGCCACATCCACGGTGGGGAAGTTGTGCTGGAAGACCTTGAGTCCCTGCATGCCGCGGAAGGCCGATGATCCGTCGGCCAGGATGTCGGCATCGGCGGGATGCATGTACACCGGAACGGGGAACTGCGGGAGCAGGCGCTCCACGCCCCACACGTGGTCGAAGTGGCCGTGGGTAAGAAGGATGGCGTCGGGGGTGAGGCCTTCCTTTTCCAGAAAACCTGTCAGCTGCGAGACTCCTTCGTCGGAGCTCATGCCGGGGTCTACGAGCGTGCAGGAAGAGTTTCCATCGGCCCAGATTACGATGCAATTGGTACCCAGAGGGTTGAACTGAAATATGCGGGTATGGAGCATAACGGCTAGTCTAAAGTGATTGCAAATTTACGAAACTTTTGCCAACTTTGTAGAATAAAGACCTTACCTGAACCATGCATATTGGAATAGCCGGAAATATAGGAAGCGGGAAAACGACGCTCACTACGCTCCTTGCCCGCCACTACGGCTGGACGCCCAAGTTTGAGTCCGTCACCTACAACCCCTACCTGGCCGACTATTATAAGGATATCAAACGCTGGTCTTTCGCCCTGGAAATGTACTTTCTGCAGCAGCGCCTGCACGACGTCCTCGAGATTGCCAAATCCAAGGAGGTCATCATCCAGGACCGCACCCTGTTCGAGGGCGTTCACATTTTCGTTGCCAACAATTACGCCCAGGGCAATCTGTCGGAAAGGGACTACAACACCTACATGGACACCTACAACGTGATGATGGAAGTGGTGAAGCAGCCGGACCTCATGATTTACCTGCGCTCCGGCATCGAGCACCTGGTGTCCCAGATCCAGAAGCGCGGCCGGGACTACGAGCAGTCCATCTCCATCGAATACCTGGACGGCCTCAACCAGCGCTACGAGCAGTGGATTGCCGGCTACACGGGCCGTCTCATCGAAATAGACGCCGACAACCTGGACTTCCTGAACCGCCCGGAAGACTTTGCCGCCATTACGGACAGGATAGACGCGGAACTTTACGGATTATTTTAAAAACGCAATACAACTATGCACATCGCTATCGCCGGTAACATCGGAAGTGGAAAGACCACCCTCACCAAGATGCTCGCAGCGCACTACGGCTGGACGCCCAAGTTCGAGTCCGTAGACTTCAACCCCTACCTCGCAGACTTCTACGAGGACATGGAACGCTGGTCGTTCAACCTCCAGATCTATTTCCTGAACAAACGCTTCCAGGACGTAGTGGAGATTTCCAAGAAAAAGGAAGTGATCATCCAGGACCGCACCATCTATGAGGATGCCCGCATCTTTGCGCCCAACCTCCACGCCATGGGCCTCATGTCCACCCGCGACTTCGAGAACTACAGCGACCTCTTTGACCTCATGATGAGCCTGGTGAACCCGCCGGACCTTCTCATTTACCTGCGCAGTTCCATCCCCAACCTCATCGCCCAGATCCAGAAGCGCGGCCGCGAGTACGAGCGTTCCATCCGCATCGACTACATCACCGGCCTCAACCAGCGCTATGAGGACTGGATCAAGGACTACAAAGCCCGCCTCCTGATCATCGACGTAGACAACATCAAGTTCGAGAACCGCCCCGAGGACTTCCAGTTCATCACGGACAAGATAGACGCCGAGCTCTTCGGCCTTTTCCCCACCGAATAATTTTTTCGTACCATGACAACAGCCAGACCTACCATCATCGACTTTGTCGAAAAGTATTCCCGCCAGTATGAACACGAAGTTTACCTTCGCGAAAAGGTAGACGGAAAGTGGAAAGAGATTACGCAGGGCCAGACCCGTGAAGAGGCCTACCGCATTGGAGCGGGCCTCATGTCGCTGGGCCTCAGGAAGGGAGACAAGATTGCCCTCCTTTCCGAGAGCCGCGCCATGTGGATTCTCGCCGAGCTGGGTGCCATGTACGCCGGCGCCACCGATGTTCCCCTGTCCGTCAACCTCGGAGAGGGCAAGGACCTGGTGTTCCGCATCAACCACTCCGAGTCCAAATGGATTCTGGTGTCGGGCAACCACCTGCCCAAGATCCGCGCCATCCTGCCGGAATGCCCTGCCGTAGAAAAGGTGATTGTATTCGATGACGTAGCCTTTGACTTTGACAAGCTGGAGGCCAAGGAAATCCGCATGAGCGAAATCCAGAAGATGGGAGACGAGTTCCTCAACGCCCATCGGCCGGAGTTCGAGGCCCGGTTCCGCTCCATCGGCCCGGATGACTATGCCAATATTTCCTACACGTCCGGCACCACCGCAGACCCGAAGGGCATTCTCCTCACGCACCGCAACTACACGGCCAACGTGGAGCAGGGCAACTCCGTCATTACCGTGGACCACGGTGCCACCATGCTCATCATCCTGCCGCTGGACCACTGCTTCGCGCATGTGGCCGGCATGTACACCATGATGATTTATGGCGGTTCCATCGCCTTTGTGCCCATCGGCAAAAACGCCATGGCCACCCTCCGCAACATTCCCACGGCCATTATGGAAACACGGCCGCACGTGATGCTGTCGGTTCCGGCCCTGGCCCGCAACTTCAAGAAAAACATCGAGACAGGCATCAAGAAAAAGGGCGGCTTCACCGAGAAGCTTTTCTATTTTGCCCTCCGGAATGCCATCAAATACAACAAGGAATACTACAACCGCGGAACGGGCGGCACTTTCTGGAGAAAACCGCTGGTAGATCTGTTTGACTCCCTGGTATTCTCCAAGGTCCGCGAAAGCTTTGGCGGCCGCATGCAGTTCTTCGTGGGCGGCGGCGCCCTTCTGGACATTGAGCTGCAGCGCTTCTTCTGCGCCGTGGGCATGCCCATGTTCCAGGGCTACGGCCTTACGGAGGCTACGCCCATCATCTGCGCCAACTCGGCCGGCCATGCCCGCTTCGGCTCCTCCGGACGCATCGTGAAGCCCATGGACTGCGTCATCCTGGACGCCGAGGGCAAGGAAGTCCCCCACGGCACCCGCGGAGAAATCGTAATCCGCGGAGAGAACGTGATGGCCGGTTACTGGAAGAACCCCAAGGCTACGGCCGATACCATCGTGGACGGCTGGCTGCACACCGGAGACATGGGCTACATCTGCCCCGAAGACCCCACGTTCCTCTATGTGGTGGGCCGGTTCAAGAGCCTCCTCATCTCCTCCGACGGTGAGAAGTACTCCCCCGAAGGCTTCGAGGACAACCTCACCGAAACCTCCAAGTGGGTGAACGCCTGCGTGCTGCACAACGACCAGAAGCCCTTCTGCGTGGCGCTCGTCGTGCCGGACAAGGCTGCGCTGGCCGATGCATGTTCGGCCCACGGCCTGGCCCCGGACTCCGAGGAAGGCAAGCGCTACATGCTGGGGCTCATCCAGGCCGATGTCGACAGCTACAAGAAAGGCGGCAAGCATGAGGGTATGTTCCCCGAGCGCTGGCTCCCCTCGGCCATCGGCATCTGCGATGAGGAATTCACCATTGCCAACAAGATGATGAACTCCACCATGAAGATTGTCCGCGGCAAGGTGGAAGAGCACTACGCTTCCCTTCTGGATTACCTCTACACCGCCGAGGCCAAGGACATCTGCAATCCCCGCAACATGGAGGCGCTGTAAGGGGTCTCTGGCGCAGGTTCCGGGACTTCCCGGTACGTATAACACACTTTTGGCCGAAAAACGCGTTTTTCGGCCATTTTCGCGTTATTGCCTCTTGTTCTGTAACCGCTGATACGCCAGGCGCTCGGCGCCCGAGGCAATGTGAATGATGCCGCAATAGGTGAAACCGTATTTGGCCAGGTTGTGCTGCATGATGTGGTTGTCCTTGTGGGTGTCCATACGGATGTTGTCTGTGACCCCTTCCATGTATGCCATCATGGTCTTGAACACGCCATGGACATCCGGATAGCTGGCAATGCGGTGTATGACGTAATAAGGCGTTTCATCTTCCAGCAAGGCGCCTCCCTCAATCACTGCATACGTAGGGTCCGGCGAAGGAATGCAGGCAAAATACCCCGCCACCTTCCCGTTTTCCTCCAGCACTTTTCCATACCCCGGGCCGATGTCTCCGATGACCATTTCCTCGGTAGGGTACCCTTTGGCCCACTGGTTGGGGTTACCGGAAGAAATCATAATCTGGCGAGCGGCTTCCAGCACCTTCATGATGGCGGGAAGATCGGTTTTGAGGGCGGTTCTGACTGTCAGCATATATGGCACAAAAATACAAAAAGCGGCTAAAACATTACTTCTTGCGAGTTTTTATGGCGCCTTGAAAGGAATTTCGTATAAGGTGGGCAGAACCTGCGCCGATGGCCCGGAGCCTACATTCCCCATTCAGCGCGGAGGCGGTCCATCAGGTGCATCACGTACAGGATTTCACCGTGAGGCATTGCGGCGGCTTCCAGGGCGCCGGCCTCGATGGCGTCGCGACAGGCACGGAACTGATATTCGAAACCGGTAATCTGCGGGGGCATCTCCACCACGCGTTCCACCACATGGCGTTTGCGGCATATAGAGATGCGGGCGGGGTGAATGACGTCGTCAAACACCAAATACCCGGTAGTCCCGGCAATGACGCCCTCGTTACCGCCCTGGCACCAGGCCGAGGCTTGCAGGGAGGCCAGGGTACCATCGGCCAAAACCATGGTGATGTCCTCGGTGGCATCAACCCCGGACGGCGCCTTGATGCAGGTGGTGTTGAGCCGCTCGATGGGCGCGTCGCAGAACATGCGCACGAAGGTGAGAAGGTACACGCCCAGATCCAGCAGGGCACCGCCGCCCAGTTCGGGTTTTACGATCCGCTCTTTGTCGGAAACGTTGTACGCAAGCGTGGCACTCACCATTTTAGGCTCGCCGATGACTCCGGACGCGATGAGCTCCCGCCCTATCTCGCGGGAAGGCATATACCGCGGCCAGATGGCTTCTCCCACAAAAACGCCCTTCTCCCGGGCCAAGGCCAGGATAGCAGCCGCCTCCGTGGCATTGAGCATGAAACTCTTTTCCACCAGGCACGGTTTCCCGGCAAGGATAGCGTCCCGGGCATGCTCAAAATGGCAAGAGTGAGGCGTGGCAATGTACACAAGGCCGATGTCCGGGTCCTGCAGCAGTTCCTCGTAGGACCCATAAGCACGCTCCACGCCGAACCGCGCGGCAAAAACCTGTGCTTTTTCAAGTGATCTTGAGCCGATGGCCAGACACTGCATGTCATCCATCGCAGCCAGCGTTGTAGCCGCTTTCTCGGCGATGTGCCCGGCCCCTATGATTCCGACATTCATTTTCATGGCTTAAATATCTAAAGCTACAGCACTTCCTTCAGGAACGGTCCCGTAACGGAGGCGGGGTCGGAGGCAAGCTCTTCCGGCGTGCCCTGGGCCACGATGCGGCCACCCTTGCGGCCACCGGCAGGGCCCATGTCAAAGAGATAATCCACGCTCTTGAGCACATCCAGGTTGTGCTCAATCACAATCACGGTGTTACCCGCATCCACCAGGCGCTGCAGTACGCCCATGAGCACCTTGATATCCTCAAAGTGCAGCCCCGTAGTGGGTTCATCCAGAATATACAGCGTCTTGCCCGTAGAAGGGCGGGACAGTTCTGCAGCCAGTTTCATGCGCTGGCTCTCACCGCCGCTCAGCGTAACAGCGCTCTGGCCCAGATGGATATACCCAAGACCCACATCTACCAGCGCCTTCAGTTTGGAAGCGATGCGCGGTACGGGCTTAAAGAACTCGTAGGCCTCGGAGATGGGCATTTCCAGCACGTCATTGATACTTTTCCCCTTGTACTTTACAGCCAGGGTATCTTCCTTGTACCGTTTTCCGCCGCACACCTCACAGGCTACATGCACAGACGGCAGGAAGTTCATCTCAATTACCTTGATGCCCGCGCCCTTGCACTCTTCGCATCGGCCGCCCGGAACGTTGAAGGAGAATCGGCCCGCCTTATAGCCGCGGACCTTGGCATCGGGCGTTTCCTCGAACAGCGTGCGGATGTCGTTGAACACCGCCGTAAACGTAGCCGGATTGGAACGTGGCGTACGCCCGATGGGGCTCTGGTCAATCTCGATAAGCTTGTCCAGGTACTCCACACCCTCGATACGCTCGTAGGGCAGCGGTTTTTCCTTGGACCGGTAGAACTTCTGCTTGAGGATGGGCATGAGCGTCTCGTTCACCAGCGTGCTCTTGCCGGAGCCGGAGAGACCAGCAACACCCACCAGGCAGCCCAGCGGGAACTGCACGTCCACGCTCTTGAGGTTATTGCCCGTTGCGCCATACAGGGACAGGGATTTACCATTCCCGGGACGGCGGGCCGATGGTACCTCGATACGACGGACACCCCGTAGATAGTCCAGCGTGAGGGAATCCCCGCTTTTCAGGAGCTCCTCCAGCGGACCGTTGGCACAGATGCGGCCGCCGTTCTCGCCGGCGCCGGGCCCCACGTCCACCAGCCAGTCGGCGCTGAGCATGGTCTCGGCATCGTGCTCCACCACCATCACCGAATTGCCCTCGTCCCGAAGGGCTTTCAGGGACGCTATGAGCTTACGGTTATCCTTCTGATGCAGGCCGATGGAAGGCTCGTCCAAGATATACAGTACATTCACCAGTTTGGAACCAATTTGCGTAGCCAGGCGGATACGCTGGCTTTCGCCGCCCGACAGGGACCCCGTAGGCCGGTCCAGCGACAGGTAATCCAGGCCCACGTCCAGCATGAACTGCACACGCTCCCGAAGCTCCTTGAGGATGTCCCGGGAAACATTCTGCTCCCGCTGGTTGAACCCGGACGGAATGGCATCCAGCCACGCCCGGAGCTCCGTCATTTCCATGGCAGCCACCTCGGAAATGGTCTTTCCGTCTATCTTGAAGCACAGGGCATCCCGGTTCAGGCGCGTACCGCCACACACCGGGCACACCACGGTATTCTCGATGTTTTCAATGACACCGCCCCAGCTCTCCATCTCGGAGAGGTTACCCTCTCCCACGCGGAAAAGATCCTCCGAGCCATACACGAGAAGGCTCACCACCTCGTCGGGCAGCGCGTCAATGGGGTCGTAAAGCGAGAAATTATACTTTCGCGCGATGGCGCGGATGATATCGAACTTACGGTTCTCACGTACTTTTCCCAGCGGAACGATGGCGCCATCGGCCACACTCTTGGCGCGGTCGGGGATGATGCTGTCGATGTTCACGTCCACAATGGTCCCGAGGCCCTTGCAGTGCGGGCAGTAGCCCTGCGGGGAATTGAACGAGAAGCTGTGCGGTTGCGGTTCCTGGAGGGAGAGTCCGCTCTCCGGGTCAACGAGGTGCTTGGAGAAGTGACGGAGAGAACCGTCCTCGGCGTCCAGCACCGCGACAGACCCTTTGCCGATGCCGATAGCCCGCCCCACCGACTCCCGGATGCGGCGGTCTTCCCCCGCCTCCGGCTTGAGCCGGTCCACAACCAGCTCGATGAAATGCGGCTTGTAGCGGTCCAGGGCCTGTACTTCCTGCAGTTCCAGGATTTCCCCGTCGATGCGCACCTGCGTGTAGCCGCGCTTTCGAAGCTGCTCGAAGAGCTCGCGGTAGTGGCCTTTTCGGCCCCGCACCAGCGGCGAGAGCAGGTAGCACTTGCGGCCGGCGTACTGCGTGAGAATAAGGTCTACAATCTGCTCATCCGTATAACGCACCATCTCCCGCCCGGTCTCCGGGGAATAGGCCCGGGAGCCCTTGGCATACAGCAGGCGCAGAAAGTCGTAGATTTCCGTGATGGTTCCCACCGTGGAACGGGGGTTGTTGCCGGTCGTCTTCTGTTCAATGGCAATGATGGGGCTGAGGCCGGTGATTTCCTCTACCTCCGGCTTTTCCAGGATTCCCATGAAGTGCTTGGCGTAGGTGGACAGCGTGTCCATGTACCGGCGCTGGCCCTCGGCATAGATGGTGTCGAAGGCCAGCGAACTCTTTCCGCTGCCGGAAAGTCCCGTTACTACTACAAATTTCCCTCTGGGAATATCTACATTGACGTTCTGCAGGTTGTTCGCCCGCGCTCCACGTATCTGGATGTACTCCATTTTTGCCATAGAGTACAAAGATACGAATTTTTTACTTGCGCTTCGCGACAAATTGGCCGATACCCCAGCACAGGGCGGCCACCGCCATGCCGTTGATGGAGGCGAATCCCCAGTGCACCAGGTTAGCCACCACGGCACCGGCCGCGACGCCTGCGATGGCGCTCCAGTCCACCACCGTCTCTTTCACATCCTTGCCCTTGTTCAGGAAATAGTGCAGGATGAGGATGATTCCAACGGGCGGCAGGGTGCAGTTGAGCACGTTGAGCCAGCCGCAGAAGTTCCAGTAGAGCCATACGGCAGCTACCGTGCCGATGACGCCGGACACCAGCACCATCGTCTTCTTGGAAAGGCCGAAGATGTTGGAAAGGCCCAGGCCGGCGGTATACAGCGCATTGTCGTTGGTGGTCCAGATATTGAGGCCCAGCACCAGGACGGCCAGGTAGAAGAGATTCAGGTTGAGCATAACCTCGAAGATGTCGTTGCCACCTACATAAATGCTGGAAACAGCACCGAAGCAGAACATGAGGCTGTTGCCGATGAAGAAGGCGACCACCGTGGTCCAGAGACCCACTTTCCCGCTCTTTGCGAAACGGGTGAAGTTGGGAGTCGCGGTGCCGCCGGAGACGAAGCTGCCGACCACGAGACCTGCACCGGCGATGATGCCGAGGCTCTTGGTGCCCTGGTTGAACTGCTCCACGAGTCCGAGGTCACCCTTGTTGACTGCCATGATCATGGCCACGGTGCCGAGGATAGCAACTGCAGGAACTGCAATGTAGCTGATGATGGTCAGACTCTTGATTCCGTAGTATGCACTGCCGGTCATCAGGATACCTGCAATCAGCACGAGCAGATATCCCTGCCAAGGCATGTAATCGGGAGTAACTTCAAGCCCGAGAAGTTCCTTTGCTACCGGAATAGCGAACATTGCAAGACCGACTCCGAACCAACCGATCTGAGTGAAGCTGATCATGGCGCTGGGGAGCCAGCTGCCCTTCTGGCCGAAGCTGCGGCGTGCAAGCATATCCAGAGAGAGACCACTTTCCGCACCGATCCAGCCGAGTGCGCCGGTGTAAGCTGCCAGGATGAGGCCGCCAAGGAGGAGAGCCCATACAAAACCGCTGAAATTCAAGCCTGCGGCGAGATTCTGTCCCACCCACATACTTGCACTGAAGAAGGTGAAGCCAAGCATCACCATAAACATACTCAGGGTGCTCTTGCGCCCTGCACGGTCTACCGCCTTGGAGGTGTAGTCCACGTCGAACTTTTGCTTACTCATAATTGTTGGATATAAAGGTAATTTCTTTGATTCTGCGTTCTGCTATCTCTTTCAGAGAAAGCTCCCCTGCCCTCCGGCACAGCTCCTGCTCCTGCTCCCAGAGTTCGCGGAGCCCTTCCTGCGGGAGGGTGCCCAGACTGGTGACCAGAAGCCATACAGCGTAGTCCAGCGGGCCTTCGTATCCGAGTTTCTCGGAAACAAGGGCCTTCATGTCTATCTGGTCCACCCTTTCCAGTATTCCGTGCCAGTACTCGAATACCTCCTCGAAGTGCACCGGAATCTCGTAGCGCCGGGCGCCTCCATCGTAGATGATACACTTCTCGAACAGGGCATCCTGATGCTCCATGATGTAGCGGCGGAATTCCGGGGAAACCACACCGTCGTTCCACCCGAAGTCTATGTCCGGCACATTGATTCCACTCACGCCCTTATCCCTGTATACCGAGAAGATGCCTTCGTAGAAGAAGCATTCGAAGCCTTCGAACTCGGGAAAGTATGCGCTGATGCGCTCAGACATCCTCTCCATAAGAGGTATAGCGCGCGTGCCGCCGATGGTGAAGAAGATTATCTTGCGTATGCTGCCGCCCTTGCGGCGGAAACGGTCCACCACCTGGTCGAGGCACATGCGGAGAGTATCGCCCGTGGCGATGATATCGCCGATGACCAGGGTACGGTCCCGGGTGATGCGCAGTTTCTCGTACTTGATGTCGAGGCCGGTGATGACGTGTTCCTCTATGATGCGCTCGCAGGAAAGGAAGTGGATGTCGCGTACGCGTATACCCACCTTATGGCAAGCTTCTTCAACCGGATAGTTGAGCCCGCCGCGGAGGATGGTGAGTATATCGACGTCGCCCTCCGAACCAGAAGGGAAGAGGTAACGGAGGGCGGCGACAGTTTCGGGGAGCATTGCTGAGTAGGAATCGAAGCCAACAACTTCAGGGAAAGCCATCAGGCGACGGGTCCCTGCCCCACTGATAATGAAGTATTTGTTCTGGAACTGCGGAGCGCGCAGTTCGTATATGTTTGTGTCTTCTTGCAGGCCGACATAATGAAGGCTTGCATTGCGTAGCGTTGTGGACATAAAAAATCCCGATTAGAGCCAATCGGGATACAAAGTTAATTCTTTTTTTTCGCTTTGAACAGACTTTCGAAAAAAGTTATCAACAACATATTAATAATTCTGTCAGCTCGTCCGGACCGAGTCCATCGAAGTAGTCAGAAACGCCTGCGCCATTCAACGCAGCGGAAATGCTGTTCTGCTCATAGCGAAGACCGTTAAGGCGGGCGGCCAGGCCTTCGGCAGGGAGATTTCCGAGGAAGTCTCCGCTGAAACGGACATTCTCCAGAAGGCCATGATGCACCGACCAGCATACCTCAACGGTGCCGCAGGCGAACTTTTGCGAGGCGCGAAACTGGGCCTCGGGCGATTTTCCGTATATCCAGTCCCAGGTGCGGAACTTTTCGTCTGCCATCCTGTCTATGGCTTCCTGCTTAGAGGCGTCCATCGGCACCTCGGTATCTGCACCGGCAAGAATTCTTTTCAGGGCATCTTTCAATGCCAGCACGTCGCAGAACTGCGGCAGATACTCGCGCAGGTTTGCGACCTTGCTCCGCACCGAGGCGATGCCGGATGCTGCCATCTTGCTCCCTGGAACGGACAGGACCTCTTGCAGTGTTTCCAGATCCACGTCGAACATCAGGGTGCCGTGCACCATCAGGCGGTCTTTCCATACGCGCTTGGCATATCCGGAGCACTTGCGGCCATCCACCATAATGTCGTTGCGGCCGCTTAGTTCAGCAGGCACGCCTAGCTGCCGGAGGGCATCCACCACCATATGGAGATACTCCGGATAATCGGCGTTCAGGTCGCGCGATTTACCTACTATAGTATAATTAAGATTCTGCAGATCATGATAGACGGCTCCCCCTCCCGTCACGCGCCTGGCGAGCGCTATCCCATGCTCCTTGAGATATGGCAGGTTCACCTCGGCATATGCGCTCTGGTTAAGGCCGATGATGACGGAAGGAGCGTTGCGCCAGAGGTAGAAAACGGGCTCGTCCAGAGGCAGGCTCTCGAGAGCGAACTCATCGAAAGCCATGTTGCGGCATGCATCCGTGCAGTCGTTTACCAGATACCTCATTGCCAGCCGCAGAACTGTTTGATTGCAGGCACAATATACTGTTTCATCTCCGGAAACACCGGCTGGTGCTTCCCGGGGTAGGAAATGCCCGGTTTGCCATAGTGAAGGGCGAATTCCGGGCCCTGGCGGACGGTCTCGTCGGATTCTGAAAAAAACGCCAGCGTCAGGTCTTTTTCTTCCTGGTCAAGCCCGTCGTATTCAGTCTTTTCCAGAAGCTCATATCCCCGGCACATCCCTTCGGTGATGAAGAACGACGTGGCACCGTCCTCACGGGGGCTGAGGTACTTCATTTCGGAAGGAAGTTCCCGGAGGAATGCCGCAATATGGAAGGTGGGATTCACGAGCGCCTTGCGCCATCCGCGGAGTTTCTGTGCCCAGAAGCCGCCAAGAGAGTGGCCGACTATCAGGTCCGGGCGGTAATCCTGGCATAGCGACTGCAAAAATGTCAGCGCCTTGTCAGGCTCCGGAGGCACGTCGGGCGAGAGCACCTCGGCCCCTTTCAGGAGGATGCGGAGCTGATCTGCCATCTTGTAGCGCCCGGACGATGCAAGTCCGTGAATAAAAAGGATTCGCTGGCCCATATATTGCAGTAAGAAAACCTATGAAATGTCGGGCAAATTTACTAAATTTGCGTCGCTTTTTGGTTAGAAATCTATCATTTACTTAATAACTATGGTTAATTACAAAGATCTTGGCCTTGTGAACACCCGCGAAATGTTCAAGAAGGC
>DGHE01000048.1 GCA_002392525.1 Bacteroidales bacterium UBA3856
TTTCCGAGGGAGATCTCATAGGCAAAGCAGTCGTCGGCGGCTTTGCGGGCGCGCTGGGCATCGGCCTGTGCCACTGCAATGCACATGGAGTGTACGGACGAGGCTTGCGTAATGAGGATGATGTTGATGTTTTCGCGGGCGAGGGCGTCGAACAGACGCGAACTGAAGCCGGGGACGCCTACCATGCCGCTGCCCTCCAGCGAGATGAGCGCGATGCCCTCCGAATGGGCGATGCCCACTACGCCGCCGTGCGTACGGGGCGGGTTTTTCTCCACCAGCGTGCCGGGCTCCTCCGGGTGGAACGTGTCCTTGACCCAGATGGGGATGCCCTCGGCCACCACCGGCTGGATGGTGGGCGGGTAAATGACCTTGGCGCCAAAGTGCGACAGTTCCTGCGCGGCGCGGTAAGAGACAAAGGGAATAGGGCGGGCCGATGGTACCACCTTCGGGTGCGCCGTCATGATGCCGGGAACGTCGGTCCAGATTTCGAGCTTGCGGGCATGCAGGCCTACGGCAAACAGGGATGCGGTGTAGTCCGATCCTCCGCGGCCGAGGGTGGAGGGCCGGCCGTCGGCATCGCGTGCGATGAAGCCCGGCACCACGAAGAGCTCGGTATGGACATGCCGGGACAGCGTCTCGCCAATCCGGCGGTATGTTTCGGCGGTGTCCACCGCTCCCTCCCGCGTGACGATGAGCTCGCGGGCGTCCAGCCATCGGCAGGCAATCCCCTGCGAAAGGAATTGGTCCGTGAGGATGCAGGTGGAGAGGAGCTCGCCGAAGCTTTCCACGGCACTGAGGCTGGTGGGGGAGAGTTCGCCCACCAGGTACACGCCCTGCGCAATGCTTTCGAGCTCTGCAAAGAGGGCGTCCACCGCCTGGACGGTTTTGTTGCGGTATCCGGGAGGAAGCAGCTTGCCGATGATGGCGTGGTGCCGCTCCTTCAGCGCTTCAATCTGCTCCTTGTAATTCTCGTCGCGGGCAGCTGCCAGTTTCCCAATGCCGATGAGCTGGTCCGTGCAGCCGCTGATGGCGCTGCTCACTACCAGCGTACGGTCCTCTTCCAGGGCCTTTTTGATGATATCGATGGTCTGAAGCATGGCTTCAGCGCTGGCGACCGACGTGCCGCCGAACTTAAGTACCTGCATAGGCGCTATCTCATGATAATGGCCGACAGTTTGGCAGTTTCCAGGAGGAAACCGTCGTGGCCGAAGTCTGAACTGATTTCAATATATTCTGCATCCGGGATCCAGGCGCTCCAAACTTTCCCTTCCTCCGGCGGGAAAATTTGGTCGGTATCTACGGCAACGATGGTGCAGGGGGCCTGGATGGTGCCCAGCGCCTTTTCGACGCCGCCGCGGCCGCGCCCTGCGTTGTGGCTGTCCAGCGCGTTGCACTGGGTATAATAGCAGTAGGCGTCAAAGCCCCGCCGCACGAGCTTCTCTCCCTGGTAGCGCTCGTAGGAGGCTACACGGCCGGCATAGAGCGTGTCGGGGTCTTCCTCGGCCTGGGTGCGCTGGAAGCCCTTGAAGCTGCGGTAGCTGATAAGGGCCTGTGCGCGGGCGCACTTGAGCCCGTTTTGTCCGCCGCTGAGGTCTTTGGCTTCCCGGAAGGTGGGGTCTGCCTCCAGTGCCATGCGCTGGGCTTCCACGGTAGCACCAAGGTACGGCGAAATGCGCGGAGCGGTGCAGAGGAACAGGCATCGGCCCATCCTCTCCGGCTCGGTGACGGCCCACTCGATGGCGTTGAAGCCGCCGTTGGATGCGCCGATGAGGAGGTCTATCTTTTCAATGCCCAGGTGTTTGCGGACAGCGATGAAGGCGCTCACGGAGTCGCGGATGGTGATGCGCGGGAAATCCAGCATCCAGGGCTTTCCCGTCGCGGGGTTCTCCCGGGCCGGACTCTCGGACCCGTAGGCGCTTCCCAGCATGTTCACGCACACCACAAAGTTCTTCTCCGGGTCGATGGTGCGGCCTGGTCCCACCATCTCAGGCCACCAGTCCTCGGGGTTGCTGTTGGCGGTGAGGGCATGGCAAATCCAGATGACGCGGCCTTTCTTCCCCGAAGAGGTATGGAAAACGATGTGCGCGTTTTTGAGCACGCCACCTGCCTCCAGCGGAAGGTTCACTCTGATTTCCTGTTTAAGCATTTTCCAGTGCCTGTTTGAGGTCGTTAATGATGTCTTCGGGGTCTTCCAGGCCGATGGACAGGCGGATGAGGTCCGGCGCGATGCCTGCGGCGCGGAGCTGCTCGTCGGAGAGTTGCCGATGCGTGTGCGAGGCGGGATGCAGCACGCAGGTGTGGCAGTCGGCGACGTGCGTCTCGATGGTGGTGAGCTTGAGCCCGTCCAGGAAACGGTTGTCGAATTCCCGACCGCCCTTGAGGCCGAATGCCATGACGCCGCTGCTGCCATCCGGGCAGTATGTGAGCGCCAGGCTGTGGTGCGGATCGTTCTCCAGGCCGGGGTAGTGGATCCAGGCCACTTCCGGACGCTGCTGCAGCCACTGGGCTACCTTGAGGGCGCTTTCGCTATGGCGTCGGATGCGCAGGTGCAGCGTCTGGAGGCCCAGATGCAGGTAGAAGGCGTTCTGGGGGCTCTGCTGAGCACCGAAGTCACGCATGAGGTGCGTGGTGGCCTTTACAATATAGGCGGCCTTCCCAAACTTTTTGGTGTACGTGAGGCCGTGGTAGGATTCGTCGGGGGTGGTGAGGCCGGGGAACCGCTCTGCGTACTGTTCCCAGGGGAAGTTGCCGCTGTCCACGAGGGCTCCGCCTACGGATACGCCGTGGCCGTCGATGTACTTGGTGGTGGAGTGGGTGACAATGTCGGCTCCCCATTCGAAGGGACGGCACAGCACGGGGGTGGCGAAGGTGTTGTCCACGATGAGCGGGAGGCCGTTCCGGTGGGCAACCTTCGCCCAGCGCTCAATGTCGAAGACTTCTACGCCGGGGTTGGAGATGGTTTCTCCGAAGACGAGCTTGGTGTTGGGCCGGATGGCGGCTTCTATCTCTGCATCGGTGGCATCGGCCTTCAGGAAGGTAATCTCGATACCCAGTTTGGGGAGGCTTACGCCCAGGAGGTTGAAGGTCCCGCCATAGATGTTGTTGGCGGCGATGATGTGGTCTCCGGCGCCGGCAATGTTGATGACGGCGAAAAGGTTGGCGGCCTGGCCCGATGCGGTGAGGATGGCGCCCACGCCGCCTTCAAGGTCGTTGATCTGGGCGGCCGTGGCGTCTACCGTGGGGTTCTGGAGGCGGGTGTAGAAGTAACCGGAATCTTCGAGGTCGAAGAGACGGCCCATCTGGTCGGAAGTCTCGTACTTGAAAGTGGTGCTCTGGATGATGGGCAGCTGGCGCGGTTCGCCTTTGCCGGGGGTGTATCCTGCATGTACGCAGCGGGTGTCGATTTTTGCCATAATTCTGTTGTTTTTTTGCCGGAAACAGGGAAGGGTCTTATGTGCCGAGGGTGGCACAGGTTCGGAATACCCTTCCCTGTTTCCGGTGCAAAGGTAGGGTAAGTAGAAAAATCTTACAAGTATTTAAATTATTTTGGAAAATATTTCTATATTTGCCAAGAGTTAAAGAAAAAGAAGAATATTTTGCCGGTAAAAACGGTTTAGGATAGAAAATTATTCTTATGAGTGAGATTGTGCTGGACAGTGTGGATCTGCAGATCCTGCGGGCGCTGCAGGAAAATGCGCGCTTGACCACCAAGGAACTGGCGGCGAAGGTGAATCTGTCTACCACGCCGGTATTCGAGCGCATGAAGCGCCTGGAGCGGGGCGGCTTCATCAAAAAATATGTGGCCGTGCTGGATGCGGAAAAGCTGGGGCGCGGGTTCACAGTGTTCTGCTCCGTCAAGCTGAAGCAGATGAACCGGGGCATCGCCCGGGACTTTATTTCCGTGATCCGGGACATTCCGCAGGTGGCCGAGTGCTACAATGTATCGGGGGAGTACGACTATCTCCTCAAGATCCAGGCGCCGGACATGCGCTACTATAACGAGTTTATCATCAACGTGCTGGGCAATATCGACTCCATCGGCTCCATCCTGTCTTCCTTTGTGATGGACGAGATCAAGAATACCCATGCGCTGTATTTGTAACTGACAGGTATTATTTTTGATGAATAACCCCATTGTTATGAAAAAAATATTAGTTATCGCCATGCTGCTGGCGGGCTTTACCGCTGGCGCACAAAGCTTTGAAAGCACTTTCCAACAGACGAAGACTCTTAAGCTCACCGGCAAGAAGATTCTGAGCGAGGGCACCATTTCCTATACTGCACCTGACAATCTGGCAATGATTTACTCCAAGCCCGACGGTGACTATTTCATCGTGGACGGTCCGTTCCTGCGTTTTGACCTCAGGGGTATCTCGCTGGATGTGAACACGGATAACAACAAGACCGTGCGCATGCAGCGAAACGCCATATTATATGGTATCGCCGGTAAATATGAAGACATTGCCAAGGAGATGGACGCCGACTGCACCGTTACCCAGGTAAAGGGCGGCAAGCACGTAGTGATCAAGATGCGCAAGCCTGCCCTCAAAGGCTACACCGGCATGGAACTGGACTACAATGCCAAGGGACGCATTACCCGTATGGTCCTGGAAGAGGTCGGCGGCATTTCTACCGAATACCTGGTCAAGTAGTCTATGCAGTTACAAGTATCCGAAGACCTGAACAGGATCATCGCCTATGCCCGGGAAGAAGCCATGCGCACGGGTAGCTATGGCATTGGCCCGGATCACCTGTTCCTGGGCATTATCCGTCATGAGGACAACGCCGCCTTCCGGAGCGTCCAGAGCCTGGGCGTGGAACCGGCCGACCTCAAGTCCTTCATTGACCAGCGCATTTTTACCAATGAGACCATTCCCTACGAACAGCTGGACCATATCAGTTTCTCGCGCCAGGCGCAGAACGTGCTCAGCATCACTGTGATGGAAGCGTCGCGGCTCAAGAGTCCCGCGGCCCGTCCGGAGCATCTGCTGCTGGCCCTGTGCCGTACCACCGAGAGCTACGGACAGGTTTACCTGCGCCAGCACGGCATTGACTACGGCCGTCTTCTGGCATATATGGAGGACGAGGGCATGCTGTCGTCCCCGTCGGCTCCCCGGGAGGAGGAACAGCCGTCACAGGGACCGGATCAGGAGCCGGAGGCCGACAAGAAACTCTCCATCGAGGAGTTTGCCTACGACCTTACGCAGGCGGCCCGTGACGGAAAGCTGGATCCGGTGGTGGGCCGGGACATGGAGATTTCCCGCGTCATCGAAATCCTGGGACGGCGCAAGAAGAACAATCCCATGCTCATCGGCGAGCCCGGCGTGGGAAAATCGGCCATCGTGGAAGGCATCGCGCAGAAGATTGCCTCCGGGGATATATCGGCCGCCCTTGCAAAAAAGAGAATCCTGTCGCTGGACATTGCCTCGGTGGTGGCCGGCACCAAGTATCGCGGAGACTTTGAGAAGCGCCTCAAGGCCATTATCAAGGAGGCCTCCGAGAACCCGGACCTCATTCTGTTTATTGACGAGTTCCACACCATTGTGGGCGCGGGCGGGGCTTCCGGCAGTCTGGATGCTGCCAATATGCTCAAGCCGGCGCTGGCACGCGGAGAATTCCAGTGCATCGGCGCCACCACCCTGGACGAATTCACCAAGATTGTGGAGAAGGACGGCGCCCTGGACCGGCGTTTCCAGAAAATTGTGGTGGAGCCAACGGGTGTGGCGGAATCCATCGAGATTCTGCAGCATCTAAAACCCAAATATGAGGAATTCCACGGCATTACTTATACGAACGAAGCCGTTGAGGCGGCCGTGCGGCTGACAGACCGTTACATCACCGACAAGTCTCTGCCCGACAAGGCCATTGACGCCCTGGATGAGGCCGGCTCCATGGTGCGGCTGTCCCTTGCGAAGAAAAAGGGCGCTGCGCACACCGTGGATGCCGAGGACATTGCCAGCGTGGTGTCCAAGATGACGGGCATTCCCGTTACCAAGGTGGCCGAGAGTGAAGGAAACCGCATTGTGAAGATGCGGAAGCGTCTCCAGGGACGTATCATCGGCCAGGACGAGGCCATCGAGACGGTGGTGCGGGCCATCCAGCGCAACCGCGCGGGGCTCAAGGACCCGAACCGGCCCATTGGAACGTTCCTGTTTTTTGGCCCTACCGGCGTGGGTAAGACGCAGCTGGCACGGTCGCTGGCAGAATACCTGTTTGACAGTGAGGAAAACCTGGTGCGCATTGACATGAGCGAGTACATGGAGAAGTTCAGCGTGAGCCG
>DGHE01000096.1:0-1925 GCA_002392525.1 Bacteroidales bacterium UBA3856
GGAAGCGGACTTCGGCCGTCATTGTCTTATTGAAATCCTGGGCAAGTTCCAGATAATCGTTGCAGTAGGTTATACCTGCATACAGACGATAGTAGTAACCGCGGAGCATAGGATGGGAAGCATCGTAGCTGTTGTATACGAAGGAGCTGATACCTTCATCGCCCCAGCCGCAGACAGCCTCGTCGGTTGTGAGTTCATTGGAATTCCACATCTGACGGACGAAACCGGTGGTACCGCCGTCCAGACCGTCTATGTCGCAGTCGCCATCGGCACCGCCGTTTCCGGCAAGGGCCAGGTTGGCATAGCATTTATTGAAAAGATAGGACGGATCTTCCAGAAGCACCAGATTAGGGTCGATCGGGGTAACGTCCAGATCCTTAACACAGGAGCTCATGCCCAGCGTCAAAGCCAGGCCGGCAAAAAGATATATGAATGTCTTTTTCATCTGACTTATCCTTTAAAAGTTCAAAGTAAGACCCACTAGCAGGGTGAAGGGCCTGGGATAGAGGTTGTTGTCGATACCGCCAAACACTTCCGGATCCAGACCGCTGTATTTAGTGAGACACATAACGTTATTGGCGGTGACATAGATACGGCCGCTGAGGCCTTTCTGATCAATGCGGTCACCGGTAACTGAATCCACATAGTAGCCGGAAAGGAAGTTTTCAAAGCTGTAACCGAGCGTAATGTTGTCCAGTTTCAAGAAGGAGGCGTCCTCCACAAAGTAGTCGGAAAGAACCCAGTCATAAGACTGCCAGTTCTTTGCAAGAACGGCCTTGGGACGGTTGGACAGGAAGGTGGAAAGGGCCCACACTTCACTGCTGCTCACATTGCTGGAGCCAGCCATGGTGTCGTTGTAGACATAGTTGCCGATGCTGGCGCGCAGGGAGAATCCCAGATCCCAGTTCTTGTATTCCAAGCGGGAAGAAAGACCCATCGTCACAGGAGCCATGGGGCTCTTGAAGTAGTATTTGTCGGCCTCATTGACAACGCCGTCATCATTGCGGTCCACTACCATACCCTCAATGGGAAGCCCGTTCTTGTCATACACCTGCTGATATACGTAGAAGGCAGATGCCGGGGTTCCCACATGGTGAGCCTGAACAGTGTTACCGGTACCGGCGGAGATGCCGCCTGTAGGGACAAAATAATCAGTGTCGCCACCGATGAGTTCGGTAATGACATTGTAATTATAGGTAGCGTTGTAGTCGATTGTCCAGAACCAGTCGTCTGTCTGGATGGGCTTCCAGCTCAGAGTGAGTTCCACACCGGTATTACGCAGGGAACCGATATTGGAAGTAATCTGGTTACGGAAGTTGGAGCCGGCAGCCACATAACGGGTGTTGATAAGGTCCGTGGTCACGCGGTTGTAAGCATCGATGCTACCGGTGAAGCGGTCGTTGGCAAAGCCGAAGTCCAAACCGATATTGCTTGTAGTTGTGGTTTCCCAGTGCAGGTTTTCATCAAAGGCAACAGGGCGATACATTTCACCAGTGCCGGTAACAGGATAAAATCCGTTGGTGCCGTTTACCTTCTGATATACGGGGAAGTAATTGTAGTCGCCAATACCTTCCTGCTGGCCGGTCTTACCCCAACCAAGACGGAGTTTGAGGTCGCTGACGGCATCAACGTCCTTGAGGAAACTCTCCTCCTTTATTTTCCATGCCGCAGCGAAGGACGGGAACAGTGCCCAGTGCTGTTTGAAACGGGAAGAGCCATCATAACGCACCGTAGCGGTGAGGAGATAGCGGTTCTTGAAGGAATAGTTAGCACGGCCGAAGAAAGATACCAGATAGTTTTCGGTCTTGTACCTATACGGGGTATGAGGGCGCTCGGTGCCGCGAAGTGCAGCATCGTTGTTCGTCTCAGGATAATAGCCCACGTAGTCATTGTAGAGGCTGCGCCAGAAGTGCTGCCACTCGTAA
>DGHE01000096.1:2058-3053 GCA_002392525.1 Bacteroidales bacterium UBA3856
ATGTCTTCGTAGCCGGTGCTGCCATAATATATTCCGTAAGGGCTCTTGGGAGACACGGATGTATCCTGACGGCCGTAAGAGATGTCGGCACCGCCGCTTGCATGCAGGGTAAGGTCCTCAAAACCATGCACCTTATAATCAATCTCTGCACTGCCGATGAGGGCGCGGCTACGGGCTATGTCGTTCTTCAGATTAAGTATGGATACCGGGTTAGGAGTAGCGTTGCGCTCCCAGGTGCTGGGCCATGAACTGTCGTTGAGAGAACTGCCATTTGCCCTCCACTGGAAATAACCGCCAAAGTTGGCAGCATCGGGAGAAGTGGTGTCATACACGCTCTGGGAAGGGTCCATCTTGGTTGCTGCCCAGATGGCGCCGGTCTCTGCGTAACGAGTCTTGGCGTACATGGCCTTACCGCTCAGGTTCAGGCGAAGGTGGTCCTCCAGGAAAGAAGGATTCAGGTTAATGGAACCGGTGAAACGGTCGAAGCTGGAAGTTTTAAGGATACCCTGTTCGCCGGTGTAACCCAGGGAAACACGATAGGGCACGTGCTTGGTGGCACCGGAAACGGTGATGTTCTGATCTGTACCAAATGCAGGACGATAAATAAGGGACTGCCAGTCTGTATTGGCCGAACCAAGGGCCTTGATAGGCTTATCATTTACTCCGGTGTACATGTTGGTAACAAACTCGCGGAATTCGTCTCCGTTCATCACGTCCAAGGAGTTTTTGCGGGTGCTGACAGACACGGTGCCGTTGTAAGTAACGGTGGGAGCCTGATTCAGACGGCCTTTCTTGGTGGTGATGATGATAACGCCGTTGGATCCGCGGGAACCATAAATTGCCGTAGCGGAAGCGTCCTTCAGGACGTTGAAGCTCTCGATGTCGGCAGGGTTCACAATGGAAAGAAGGTTGGAAAGACCCTTGACGCCGTTGTTATCCATGGCAAGACCATCGATAACGATGAGAGGGTCATTGGAAGCGTTCAGGGAGGAGCC
>DGHE01000197.1 GCA_002392525.1 Bacteroidales bacterium UBA3856
TCCATGGGCTTGGGCTCGATGAGGAAAGTGCCCTTGAAGCCCTTGGCGCGTGCATAGTCGCGGGCTGCGGCAAGCATCTTGGCCAGGTGGTCTTTCTCCCGCTGCATCTGGGTGTTGAGCAGGCTGTAGTAACCCTCACGGCCGCCCCAGAACACGTAGTTGGAACCGCCCAGCTTGATGGTAGCGTCAATGGCGTTCTTGATCTGGACGGCGGCGCGGGCCACAACGTCGAACTGCGGGTTGGTGGCTGCGCCGTTCATGTAGCGCTTGTTGCCAAATACGTTGGCGGTTCCCCACAGGTTCTTGATGCCGGTCTCCTTCATCTTCTCCAGCAGGTAGTCCGTGATGTCCTTCAGGCGGGCCTCATACTCGGCAATGTCGTCGCAGTCCTCGATGAGGTCGATGTCGTGGAAGCAGAAATACTCGATGCCCAGTTTCTGCATGATCTCGAAGCCGGCGTCGGCCTTGGCACGGGCACGGCAGTAGGGGCACTCGCCTTTGTCCCAGGCATAGCTGCGGGTCTGTCCGCCGAAGGGGTCGGCCGATGCCTGACCCAGCGTGTGCCACCAGGCCATGGCAAACTTGAGCCACTCCTTCATGGGCTTGCCCATGACTACGCGGTTAGCGTCATAATAATGGAATGCAAGAGGATTCTTGCTTTCTGTTCCCTCGAAGGGAATCTTTCCGATGGTGGGAAAATACTGTTCTGCCATAATTTATTGAATGATATATGATTTCCATCTTTCGTAAGCCTCGCGGTACTCGCTCTGGTGAGCGGGGCTGATGACCGCCAGCCTCTTCAGGGAAGAGAAAGCCTCCTCCGAGTTCTTGTAAATACCTGCGCCGATGCCGGCTCCCTTGGCCGCCCCGGCCGCTCCGTCGGTGTCCAGGAGTTCGATGGTGGCTCCAGACACGCCTGCGAGCGTCTCGCGGAACACGGCCGACTGGAACATGTTGGCCATGCCTGCGTGGATCTTGTCCACTTTGAGGCCCATCTGCTCCATGATTTCTATTCCGTACTGGAAAGAGAACACGATGCCTTCCTGTGCTGCGCGCAGGAGATGGTTCCGGCTGTGCCGGTTAAAACTCAGGCCATGTACGCTGCAGCCCTGGTCCCTGTTGCACAGGAGGCGCTCGGCTCCGTTGCCGAAGGGCAGGATGCTGAGCCCGTCACAGCCGATGGGCACCTGTGCGGCGGCCTCGTTCATCTGGGCGTAGGAAAGGCCCTCCGGGGCGACGTTCCGGCGCATCCAGGCATTGAGGATGCCGGTGCCGTTGATGCATAGCAGCACGCCCAGCCGGGGATCCTGCGCCGTATGGTTCACGTGCGCAAAACAGTTGACGCGCGAGAGGGGGTCGTGCGCCACACCGCCGATTACGCCGTACACTACGCCGGAGGTGCCGGCCGTAGAGGCAATCTCTCCTGGGTTGAATACGTTGAGACTGAGCGCGTTATTGGGCTGGTCTCCGGCCCGGTACGTGACGGGGATTCCTTCCGTGAGTCCCAGGGCCTCGGCCGCCTGGCGGGTGAGCGTGCCTTGCACCCCAAAAGTGGGCTTTCTAAGCGGCAGCACGGTTTCGTCAAACCCAAAATACTCCAGAAGGGGAGCGCTGGGCTCGTTCTTTTCAAAATCCCAGAAAATTCCTTCCGACAAGCCGCTCACGGTGGTGCACACCGTGTCCGTGAGCCGCATGGCAATATAGTCTCCGGGCAGCATCACTTTCCAGATGCGGCGGTACACCTCGGGCTCGTTCTCCTTTACCCAGGCCAGCTTGGCGGCCGTAAAGTTGCCGGGCGAGTTCAGAAGGTGCCCCAGGCAGTACTCCTCTCCCAGGGCCTGGAAGGCTTTCTCTCCGTAAGGAACAGCACGGGAGTCGCACCAGATGATGGAAGGCCGGAGAACGTTCATGTGCCGGTCTACGCACACCAGCCCGTGCATCTGGTAGGAGATGCCGATGGCCTTGATATCCTTGGGGGATACTTCCCGGGCCGATGCCAGAACGCTGGCCGTAGCCATGCGCAGGTTGCCCAGCCACATGGAAGGGTCTTGCTCGGCCCATCCCGCCCTTTTCGTGATAATGGGAGCCTCTGTTTTCGGGAAAAAATCCGAGGCGACACACTTTCCGGTCTCGGCCTCTATGAGGGACGCTTTTACGGAAGAACTTCCGATGTCATAACCCAGCAAATACATAGGTAAATGGTTTTAGCATTATCACACAAAGGTACATATTATCTTTCAAAATACCCAATTATTCTTTACCTTTGTAACTCCTCCACGGGGTGTAGCGCAGTTGGTAGCGCATCTGGTTTGGGACCAGAGGGTCGCAAGTTCGAGTCTTGTCACCCCGACCATGATAGAGGCAACCCATATTCAAAAGTCCTTTGGCACCGTGGAAGTGCTCAAGGGAGTAGACTTCCGGGCCAGCGCCGGGGAAGTCGTCGCCATTATGGGCGCCTCCGGGGCTGGCAAGTCCACGCTCCTGCAAATTCTGGGCACGCTCCTCACCCCCGATTCCGGTTCGCTCATCATTGACGGAACCGACGTCCTTGCTCTCCGGGGCAACGCCCTCGCCGCCTTCCGCAATCGCCGCATCGGCTTTGTGTTCCAGGCCCATCACCTGCTGCCGGAGTTTTCTGCCCGGGAAAACGTGATGATCCCGGCCCTCATCGGCGGAACCGGTACACGGGAAGCCCGCAGGAAGGCCGATGACCTGCTGCAGCTCGTAGGTCTCAGCGGCCGCGCCACACACAAACCCTCGGAACTCTCCGGCGGTGAGCAGCAACGCGTCGCCATCGCCCGCGCCCTCATCAATGCCCCCGCCATTCTCTTTGCCGACGAACCCACCGGCAACCTGGACACCCGTACCAAGGATGAAATTCACCAGCTCCTCCTGGACGTACGCAAAGAAAAAGGCCAGACCGTTGTGGTGGTTACCCACGACGCCGGTCTGGCTCAACTCTGTGATCGAACTTGTTTCCTTGAGGACGGAGCCTGGAAGTGATTAATGCTTCCCTCCCTGTCCCAGCTTGCTAATCTGGTGGTGACGGAACTTTTCCTCGGCCAGCACCAGCTTGGCTACTTTCTTTTCGGGAAGGACCTTCTTGAAACGGGCAATGGCATCGGCCTCAATCTTCTCGGCCGCCTTCTTGCTGTCCAGATACTGCTTCAGGAGCTTGTCTACGTCTTCTCCGTCCACACCCTCTGCGAGGGACTTGAACGCTTCTCCGCTGGCCTTGAAGGCTTCCCGGCGCTGGTTCTGGACATCATTGTATACGGGCCAGAACGCCTGGGCCTCAGATTCGGTCAAATCCAGTTCGGAGGTGATAAAGGCAACTTGCTCTGCACGGATACGTTCTCTCCACTGCTCGGCTCCCTTTTTATTTCCCTTGAACCCATTTCTGGGCTGGGCAAAAGCCACCACGCTCATGAGCGCAATGGCGCTGAGTACGCTAATAAGTTTTTTCATCGTCTAACATGGCTAATTGTTCAACGGAAACGTTGCTTGCCAGAAGGAAACTGCGGATATCGTCTTCGGTGGGTTCCTCCGCTTCCTTGAGCTCTACCAGCCCGTCGGGATCCAGTGACAGGGCCAGATAGGAAACGTAGTCCCAGCCGTTATCTTCCTTCGCTGCAGCACTGCGGAAGATAAAGTTTCCGACGGTAGCCAGTACAAGAAGCGAAGCGGCATAGGCCACGTAAGGGGCCAGCCGCCGGATGCCACGGGGCGCCGCCTCTTCCTGCGTAGGAATCTGGCTCAGGCGCACCTGAAGGTCCTGGAAGTAGCCGTCGGGGACGGATATGGGGTTTTTTCTGGTCATAACTGCTTACTTTGACACCTCTGCATCCGAAAGGTTTAATTTGATTTTTTCCTGGGCAATGTGGTAGGAAGCCTTGAGCGCTCCCACCGACGTTCCGGTGATGGCCGATATCTCCTCGTAGCTGAGCTCGTCCCACCAGCGCATGATGAAAACCTGCCGCTGCTTTTCCGGGAGCCGGGCTATGGCTTTGGCCATTTCGCGCTCGGCGTCGGTGCCGTTGAAGTAAGGGTCGGCCGCTACCCGCTGCGCCGCCAGTTCATCGGCCGATGAGAACCGCAGCAGCGCGCGCACCTTTTCCTTCCTAAGGAAGTTGAGGGTCTCGTTGGTGGCGATGCGCCATACCCAGGTATAGAGCTGCGCCTCCCCCCGGAAGGAGGGAAGCGCAGTCCAGATCTTGAGGAAGATTTCCTGGAGCAGGTCGTCGGCATCCTCGTGGGAGCCCACCATGCGGCGCACGTGCCAGTACAACCTTTCGGAGTACTGCTTTACGATGCTATTGAAAACCTGCTCAAGTTCTTCCATTTATTTGCGGGCGATGGCCTTCTTTGCGGCTTCCGCAATGTGCGGAGCGTCCAGGCCGTACGCCGCCATGAGTGCAGAAGGCGTGCCAGACTGTCCAAAGAGGTCTTGTCCGTTGACAAATTCTACGGGAGTGGGGCAGGCCTTGGCCAGGACGCCGGCGACGGCTTCTCCAAGACCGCCGGCCATGTTGTGTTCCTCGGCTACCACCACGGCGCCAGTCTTGCGGGCCGATGCCACGATGGCATCCTCGTCCAGCGGCTTGATGCTGGCAATGTCGATGACCTCCGCGCTGATGCCATCGGCCTCCAGGGCCTCGGCGGCCTGAAGGGCCTCCCACACGGTGTGGCCGGTGGCGAAGAGGGTGACATCCTTGCCTTCATTCATGACAATGGCCTTGCCGATGACGAAGGGCTCGTCGGGATCCGTGAAGTTGGGAACGGAAGGACGGCCGAAGCGAAGGTACACGGGGCCGTTAAACTCTGCGGCGGCGAGGGTTGCCTGCACCGTCTGGTTATAGTCGCAGGGATTGAGCACCACCATGCCGGGCAGGGCGCGCATGAGGGCGATGTCTTCCATGGTCTGGTGGGTGGCGCCGTCCTCGCCAAGGGTGATGCCGGCGTGCGAGGAAGCAATCTTGACGTTGGTGTTTCCGTAGGCTACCTCCTGGCGGATCTGGTCATAGACGCGGCCGGTGACAAACTCGGCGAACGAGCCGATGAAGGGAACCTTGCCGGTGATGGCCAGGCCGGCGGCGGCGCCTACCATGTTGGCCTCGGCAATGCCGCACTGGATGAAACGCTCCGGGAACTGGGCCGCAAAGGCGTCCATCTTGAGGGAACCCTTGAGGTCTGCGGTGAGGGCTACTACGTTGGGGTTGGCCTCTCCGGCCTTCAGAAGACCTGCGCCAAAGCCGCTGCGGGTATCTTTCTTACCTGTATCTGTATACTTTTTCATACTAAAAATCTCCTAAAGGGGTTTCTCCTAACTGTTTGAGGGCGTCTTCCAGCTGCTCGGGCTTGGGAACGGAGCCGTGCCACTTGTGGGTGCCGGCCATAAAGTCTACGCCGTGACCCATTTCGCTCTTGAACAGGATCATGGCGGGCTTTCCGCTGCCCTTGCCGGCCTTGGCCAGCTCAAAAGCCTTCTGGATGGAGTCGAAGTCGTGGGCATCGGCCACAATCACATTCCAGCCCCAGGCTTCCCATTTGGCGGCGAGGTCTCCGATGCCGGAGACTTCCTCCACGGGACCGTCGATCTGCTTGCCGTTCCAGTCGGTCATGGCAATGAGGTTGTCCAGCTTGTGGTGCACGGCGAACATGCCGGCTTCCCAGATCTGGCCTTCCTCGCTTTCACCGTCTCCGCACAGGCAGAAGACGAAGTTATTGTCCTTATCCATTTTCTTGCCGATGGCAAGGCCGCAGGCGGCGCTCAGGCCCTGTCCCAGGGAACCGGATGCCTGGAAAATGCCGGGGAGGTTCTTCCGGACGGAGGGATGGCCCTGCAGGCGGGTGCCCATCTGGCGGAAGCTGGCGAGCTCGCTCACGGGGAAATAGCCGCAGCGGGCCAGCACGGAATAGTAGACGGGGGTCATGTGGCCGGCCGACAGGATGAACATGTCCTGTCCCTTGCCGTCACGGGTCCACGTGGCAGGATCCTGCTTCATCTGGTTGAAGTAGAGGGTGGTGAGGACATCCGTAGACGACATGGAGCCGCCGGGATGGCCGGATTTTGCCAGGCACACCATGCGGAGGATGTCCCTCCGAACCTGAGTGGCGATGGTTTTCAGTTCTTCGTTTGTCTTAGCCATAGTTTTTAAGTATGATTCACAAAGATAGTCATTTTTTCGTATCTTTTTTTCGTATCTTTGCAGGCTATGAAGAATATCCGCAATTTTTGCATCATTGCACATATAGACCATGGTAAGAGCACCCTGGCCGACCGCCTCCTGGAACTCACCCAAACCCTGAGTGCCCGCGAGATGGAAAACCAGGTGCTGGACGACATGGACCTGGAGAGGGAAAAAGGTATCACCATCAAGAGCCACGCCATCCAGATGGATTACGTCCGGGGTGGGGAGACCTATCGGCTCAACCTCATCGACACGCCCGG
>DGHE01000027.1:0-9975 GCA_002392525.1 Bacteroidales bacterium UBA3856
AGCCCACCAAGCACCAGTACGACGTTGATACGGAGACCGTGATTGGCTTCCTGCGCGCCAACGGACTGGAGAAGGACTTCAAGGTGAACATTGAGGTGAACCACGCCACGCTGGCCGGTCACACCTTCGAGCACGAGCTCACCGTGGCCCGTGAGAACGGCTTCCTGGGTTCCATCGACGCCAACCGCGGAGACGCCCAGAACGGCTGGGACACCGACCAGTTCCCGGTCGATGCCTTTGACCTTACCCAGGCCATGATGCAGGTCCTCCTCAATGGCGGATTCGGCAACGGCGGTACCAACTTCGACGCCAAGCTGCGCCGTTCCTCCACCGACCCCGAGGACATCTTCATCGCCCACATCAGCGCCATGGATGCCATGGCCCATGCGCTCCTGAATGCAGCCGCCGTGCTGGAGGAGAGCCCTCTGTGCAAGATGGTCAAGGAGCGTTATGCTTCCTTCGACAGCGGTCTTGGCAAGCAGTTCGAGGAAGGCAAGGCTACGCTGGAAGACCTTTACGCCTACGCCGTCAAGAACGGTGAGCCGGCCGTTGCTTCCGGCAAACAGGAACTGTACGAAACCTTCCTGAACCTCTATGCAAAATAGCAGCAAAGGAAATCCCGCCTACCTATTTGGCATTGTCCTGGTGGCGGTACTTGGCGGCCTTCTGTTCGGTTACGACACGGCCGTCATCTCGGGCGCGGAAAAGGGCCTTCAGGCCTTTTTCCAGGGCGCTCAGGATTTCACATACACGGACGGATGGCATGGTTTCACCACGTCCAGCGCTCTTATCGGCTGCATCATCGGCGCTCTTCTGAGCGGTGTCATGGCTTCGCGCCTGGGCCGCAAGAAGAGTCTGTTCGTGGCCGGTATCCTATTCTTTCTCAGTGCACTGGGCTCTTACTATCCGGAGTTTCTCTTCTTTGAGAAAGGCCTGGCTTCGAAGAGCCTTCTCATCGCGTTCAACGGCTACCGCATCCTGGGAGGAATTGGCGTAGGACTGGCATCGGCCCTCTGCCCCATGTACATTGCGGAGATTGCGCCGGCTTCCAAACGCGGAAAGCTGGTGTCCTGGAACCAGTTTGCCATTATCTTCGGCCAGCTGGTGGTGTACTTCGTGAATTTCCTCATCATCCGGAGCCATGCTTCAGACCCCGACGTGGTGGCCTGGACCAACGCCATCGGCTGGAGGGTGATGTTTGTTTCCGAGGCTGTTCCGGCCGGGCTGTTCGCCCTCCTAATCCTGCTGGTACCCGAGACGCCGCGTTACCTGGCCATGCACGGCCAGCCTGACAAAGCATTCGAGGTGCTTTCGCGCATCAATGGAAGTGAGAAAGCCGGCGAAATCCTTCAGGAAATCCAGGAGACGGTCCAGAAGGACACCCACGTGCGCCAGGAGAAGCTCTTCGCCTACGGCTTCATGGTGGTGTTCATCGGATGCATGCTGTCTGTGTTCCAACAGATTATCGGCATCAATGCCGTGCTGTACTTTGCACCGCGCATCTTTGAATCCATGGGCGTTGATAACAACATGCTGTTCACGGTCATTATGGGCGTGATCAACATCTCGTTCACGCTGGTGGCCGTGTTCACGGTAGAGAAACTGGGCCGCAAGCCGCTGCTCATCACCGGTTCCCTGGGCATGGCCCTGGGCGCCTTCGGTGTAGCGCTGAGTTCCGTAGCGCAGGTTCCCGCCCTGGTGCCCGTGGCAAGCATCATGGTGTACAGCGCTTCGTTCATGTTCAGCTGGGGTCCTATATGCTGGGTATACATTGCCGAGCTCTTCCCCAACACCATCCGCAGCCAGGCTACGGCATGGGCGGTTGCGTTCCAGTGGATCTTCAACTTTGTCGTGAGCTCCACTTTCGTGCCCATGTACACGCGCAGCCCCTTCTTCGCCTACGCCCTGTACGGTGTCATCTGCCTGGTCGCCGCCGTGTTCGTGTGGTGCCTGGTTCCTGAGACCAAGGGCAAGACGCTGGAGGACATGACGCACTTCTGGAAGACGCAGAAGTAGCCCGCACCGTGATGCGCAATGCGCTGAAACACAGCTATTTATAAAAATTCTCCCCGTCGTTTCGACTGGGGAGAATTTTTATATCTACCTAATTTGCAATTAGTTGCACATCACGGCCAAAATGGGCGGGGCGGGCAAGACAGGCGAGGCGGGCGGGGCGGGGCGGGCAGAACGGAGACAAAAGGCACAAGGCACTACCTGCCACCACCGCCAAAGCCGCCGCCGCTGAAGCCACCGCCGCCGCCGAAGGAGGTGTGGCCTCCGGTACCGTTGATGCTGCCGGCCTTGGAAACAGCATTGGTGAAGGCGCGGGTGCTCATGCTGCTAGTCCAGCGCATGGTGTAGTAGAGCGTAGTGGGATCGAGGCCGGTGGTACGGGCCACTTCCTCGAACTGGGCCGGGTACAGTTTCTTGAACTGCTGGGCCACTTTGTCGGCAATGCCGAAGAGCTGGGCATACACCAGGTATTCCTTCCAGAGGCGGACTTCGATGGCGGCACGTTCATCGCTCAGAGTGAATTCCTTCAGGTAGTTGCGGAACTCCACCAGATGGCAGGCTTCGGGCCTTGCAGAAGGAGTGAGCGTGTAATCATTTACCAGATAGCCCTTGTCGTGAAACCAGCGCTTGCCACGGGCCAGAGCACGGTCGGGCCAGGCCGTAACCTTTTTGTAGTGCTGTTTGGACCAGTTTTCAAACTCGTTCTTTTCCAAAAGGAGATTGCTTCCGGCAGCCGAGCGTGCCATCTGGTACAGGGCTTCTTCTACATCGTCCTCCGACACGGAATCAGCCACAAAGGAAAGACTGACGCGCCTGGGGGTGGAAGCATCGGCCTGCACATTCACCTGCCCGTTCATGATCCAGCGAAGGAAGTACGCGCCGATGAGGCTGTTGGCAGGGGCCGATATCTCAAAGCGCCTGCCCTTGGCGAGGGCATAATACGCGGCAAAGAGGTTCCCTTCCAGCGGGACGTCGCGATACCACTCCGTGATCTTGGTTTTCCCGAAGAAGGACTTGCGCCATTTATAGCCCAGGGCCGATGCCACGGCAATCCAGATGACAAGCGCAAAAAAGCCCAGGAAACACAGCCCGAAAATTACGAAAAACCACTCGCCGCCGTCCTCTTCTTCGTAGGAGCTTCCATCCAGAGCATGCTCCAACACATCCTGGAACGGCCCGGCTTTGACAACTGCGGGCGCAAAGATGCCCTTTTCGAATTTGACCAGGGCGATGACGGAACTGTTGTCATTGTCAAGGGGCTCGGAGGTTTCGGCTACCACAGCCCCGTCTATGACGTTGATGTCTCCGTAGAAGCCAAAGCCCCAGACCCGGGTGTTGTCATAGGTCCACTCCGGGCAGTCAAAGGCCGGAACGATGGTAACGCGGGCATGGTCCGGTGCGGGCTTCATGCCGCGGTTCACGAACATGAAGTTGAAGCCATCGGCGTCGTCGTAGGCCTGTACCAGACCGGTCACATAGAAGCGTACGGTCCAGATGTGATTTCCCTTGGCACCCAGGCCCCAGCACAGTTCTACGCCGTCACTCTTACGCACAATACCGCATTTGCCGGTTTTGTACGAACGGTCCCGGTCAATGTTCCAGTTGTCTTCCAGGCTCTCGAAAGGCACACCGTTCTCACTCACCTGAAGCTGTCCGATGGTCATGGGCCCAAGGTTACTCACCGGGATAAAAAACTCGGTACCGGAGCCGCCGGCTTCGGCATCCCAGGTTTGCGTGATCCAGGCGCTTCCGTCCGGATAGAGTTCTACACGGATGTCCACGTCCCGGATTTGCCGGATACTTTCCGCCGCAGCACTGACACACAGCACTGCGGCGAAGATAAGGGTAAGGAGTCGCTTCATCGGCTAGATAGCAGGATAATCCTTCTTGGAAAGGTCATCGGCGAGATAATCTCGCTTTGCAAAGCCCAGCATTCCGGCGACGGCCGATACGGGGAACGAGCGTACCTGCTGGTTGAAGCGGGTGACGGTATCGTTGAAGGTCATGCGGGAAAGGCGCACGTTTTCTTCGTACTTCTCGATGCTGGCCATGGTATCACGATAGTTCTGGCTGGCCTTGAGGTCCGGGTAGGCCTCGGCCACCGCAATGAGGCGGCTGCCGATTTCCTTGAGGGTGGCCTCGTTGGCGTTGATATCGGCCACGGTGGGAGCGGGCGATGAGGTAATCTTGCGGGCATCGACAATCTTCTGGAGGGTATCGGCCTCGTAAGAAGCATATTCGCGGGTTAGCTTGATGAGCGCCTGGAGGGCGTCGTAGCGACTGATTTGCTGGACGTTGATCTGTTTTAGTGCATTGTTGCAGAATTCGTCACTCTTCACGAGCTTATTCTGAACGGCAATCACCCATAATACCAGAAGGGCGACAATGGCAATGATAATAATGAGTGTCATGGTTAAATTTTTATTTAATTCACACAAATATCCGAAAAATGAGTAAATTTGTCAAGTAAACCAAATGAGTTTTTCATGAAAACCAACCAGCAATTTAAAAACGAAGCCCTGGATGCCCTGCACGGTAACTGGGGAAAGGCAGTTCTGCTGACGCTCCTGTTTTTCATCATCATTGGCTTTTTCTCTGGCCCTGTCTCTTACCAGAGCGCCCAGATGCAAAGCTATATGCAGGAGCATGTCTCTTCCATGCAATCGGCCTACAAAATGACGGCTATGCTGCAGGATCCCGAGTTCCTTGCCATGTATCAGCGTGTCAACGGAGCCTCGTCCCTCCTTACCCTTGCCTGGATCCTGCTTCTGCTCCCCCTGACGCTGGGTTACATGAACTCCTTGAGAAAACTCCTTATTGCTGGTGACAACAATCTGATTTCCAACGCATTTCATATTTCATTCTCCCATTATTGGCGTAAAGTCTGGACGCTGCTGCTCATGGAAATCCTGGTCATGCTCTGGTCGCTGCTGCTTGTGATTCCCGGCATCATCAAGAGTCTTTCCTATGCCATGACGCCCTATATCCTGGTAGACAATCCGGAACTCACCGCCAGCGAAGCCATCCATCGCAGCCGCATGATGATGAAAGGACACAAATTTGACCTGTTCTACCTGTATCTCAGCTTCATCGGCTGGTTCTTCCTGAGCATTTTCACCTTCGGTATCGGCTTCCTGTGGCTGTACCCGTACGTAAGCACGGCCGAGGCCTCCTTCTATGAGGAAGTCAAAAGAGACTACGAACTCAACGGCGGGCTGGACTAGGTCCCCCCGTGTACGGCGCGGCGCTCTGGCCGCCTCAGTTGCTTCGCTCCTGCCGCCTCAGTTGCTCTGGCCGCTCTGGTTGTGATGTGTAACTAATTACAAATCAAACAGATATGAAAATTCTCCCCCTCGTTTCGAAGGGGGAGAATTTTTGTAAGCTGTTATATATCAGCAAATTGCACATCACGGGAACAGAGCAGAAGGTTCAGGCTTTCACCTTGGGGATATGCAGGAACTTGCAAATCTGCCCGGGTGTGGCCTGGGTTCTATTTCTAAACAGGGGATACAGTTCTCTGCGTTTTTCGAGAGGCCAGGACAGGAATTCATGAATATCCGAAAGGCCCTTTTCTTTGATGAGGATCCGGGCCATTTGAATATAATAGGCATCGGAGCGGCCTTCGAATGTTTCATTAAGATCGTATTCGTGGGTTGTGGTGGAGTGCAGTGCAACGAGATAGTTCTCGAAGGAGCCATCGAAATAGCGGAGCGCTTCATTGTAATCTATTACGTTATAGGTTGTTATTATAAAGTCTACAAGCTGCTCTCTTTCGCGTAGAGACAGTTTTGAGGTAATTCTCCTTAGCTGGTTATAAGTGAGCGGCTTTCCCTTCTTATGCTGTGCACGCACCTCCCGCACGGCATTTTTCATGTGCCAGGAAGCTTCCCTTAAAACCAGTTTGTCCGAGAACGGATGGTCGCTTACGGCATAGGCCAGGAAGCTCCAGCGATAGTCTTCTGCATTTACGGCCAGTTGTCTTTCTACCGCATTGTTCCCCACATAAATCAGATTGGTTCTTCCTGCCTTGGCACCTTTCTTTGGGACACTTCCATACGTAGATTTGAACCAGGACATCCTGGTACCGCAAACCTGATTGTGAGAACGCGAAAACGTACGGTTGGCTTCTCCATAGAAAGCAGATAACTCCTGAACGGTTTCTGCCGTCACAGACATGTGGGTATGGTCGGGCATGGGACACATGGACAGGACTTTGACCTTATGCCTTGCTGCGGCTGTGCATACGATTGTGAACCAGACAAGATAGTCGCTTTGACTGTAAAAGATGACGCCACCATCGGCAGAGCGCTGAAAGCAGTGGTTAAGAATACCACGTTTAAAAGGACGTTGCTTCATATTGTATAAAACAATTTATTCCACTGTTTTGCAGTGGAGGCACTGACGTCCTGTAAACGCTATACAAATTTGGTAAATTCCCAGGAGATAAACAAATCCTGTTTTTGCGCGTGATGTGTAAGTTGCGTATATACAGTTACTTATAAAATTTCTCCCCGGTCGAAACGACGGGGAGAAATTTCGCAAACAATTGATACATAAGTTGTTACACATCACGCCCGGACGAAGGGGCAGGGCAGGGGCCCGGGCCGGGGGGAGCGGGAGGGCCAGGGAGCGGGAGGGCCAAGGGGGAAAGCCGGGAAGAGGGGACCGAAGAGGGGGGCCGAAGGGGGTGCCGAGGAGGGAGAGGCCAGCGAGAGGCCAGCGAGAGGCCAGCGAGAGGCCAGGGCGCTAGAGGAGCGCTAGAGAAGGCCGTCGGGGATGCGGAGGGTGAGGATGGAGGCCGATTCGTCGAGGCCCGTGACCAGGTCTTCGTGGAAAGGAAGAAGAACCTCGGTGCCGTCCGGGCGCCGGACCCAGAGGCAGGTGTTGCCGGGGATATCCTCGTAATCGGTCACAGTGCCGATGAATTCGCCTTCGGGGTTATGGACCTTCCAGCCGGTGAGGTCTTCGCCAGACTCTTCCTCGAAGTAGTCTGCGTAGATAGTCTGGCCGGAAAGTTCATCGGCGTCCTTCAGGGAGCGGACACCCGTGAGGTGCACCAGGGCCCGGTTGGCGCCCTTTTGCACAAAAGACTCAAAATAAAAGGGAACCGGCAGTCCATCGAATTCGATGAATACCGGTTCCTGGAGGTCGATATCCTCCGGAGCCACATCAAAGAAACTGATAAGAAGTTCTCCCTGGGTTCCGTTGGATTTCAGTACCTGAGCAATCCGCAGCATTATTCGGCGGCGGGAGCTTCGGTAGCTTCGGCGGCTTCCTCGGCGGGAGCTTCAGCGGCGGCAGCCTCTGCAGCAGCCTTAGCCTCAGCCTCGGCCTTCTTGGCGGCGATAGCCTTGGCACGAGCCTCGTTTACCTCGGCCTCAGCGGCCTTGACAGCCTTTGCCTTAGCAATCTCGTCGTTCTTGATGCCAGCCTTCTTGGCAGCGATCTTAGCGTCATGAGCCTCTTTCCAGGCAGCGAACTTGGCATCGGCCTGAGCCTCGGTGAGAGCGCCCTTGGCTACACCTTCTGCGAGGTGCTTGCGAAGGAGAACGCCTTCGTAGGAGAGGAGACGGCGGGCAGTGAGCGTGGGCTGGGCACCGACTTTGAGCCAAGCCAGAGCCTTCTCGCTATCCATAACGATGGTGGCAGGGTTGGTGTTGGGGTTGTAGGAGCCAAGCTGCTCGATGAATTTACCGTCGCGCGGTGCGCGAGAGTCGGCCACAACAATGTGGAAGAATGCGAAATTCTTCTTTCCGTGGCGCTGGAGTCTGATTTTAACAGCCATTGTGAATCTGTATTAATTAGTTAAACGTATTGCCCCAACTCGTGGGAGCCCGCAAAGATACTAATTATATTTGGACTTTTAAAATTTCTCACAAAAAATTTGTGGAATTCAAAAATGCTTTCTATCTTTGCAGTCCCGTTCCGCGGATGTGGTGAAATGGTAGACACGCCACTTTGAGGGGGTGGTGGGCATTAGCCCGTGGAAGTTCGACTCTTCTCATCCGCACAGAATCCAGGTTTCAAACCTGGATTTTTTTTGTATCTTTGTGTTCGCTAAAACCAGAATACCTAGTAGTGTAATATGAAGATTCAAGGAAAATCCGTCCTCATTACCGGAGCATGCTCCGGAATTGGAAAAATCATGGCCCGTCGCTGTCTGGAGAAGGGCGCAAAGCAAGTCATCATCTGGGATATCAACGAAAGCGCCATCGCTGCAACCGTAGCGGAGCTCTCCGCCGTCGGGCACGTGCACGGCTATAAGGCCGATATCTCCAGCGCCGAGTCTGTAGACGCCGCCTTCGAGGCCACCCGGATTGGCTGCGGAGACGTGGACATCCTCATCAACAATGCCGGCATCATCACCAACAACAAGGTATTTGCCCAGCAAACCGACGCCGACATCGACCGCACCATCGACATCAACACCAAGGGTGCCATGTACCTCACCCGCCGCTACCTGCCCCTCATGATGGAGCGCGGCGTGGGCCACATCTGCAACGTAACGTCATCGGCCGGCATGCTGGCCCTGCCCAAGATGTCGCTCTACGCGGCGTCCAAGTGGGCGGCCATCGGCTGGAGCGAAAGCCTGCGCATTGAGCTGGACCGCGAGAAGAGCCCCGTGAAGGTAACCACCATCGCGCCCTATTTCATCAACACAGGCATGTTCGACGGCATCCACTCCTTCTTCAAGATCCAGAAGCCGGAGACCGTGGCCCGCAAAACCATCTGGGCCATCCAGCACAACGTGGGCTACCGCGGCATTCCGTTCAGCTCGCACTTTATCCGCCTCATGCAGGGCATCTTCCCCTACCGCCTGTTCAACTGGGCGTTCGGAGACCTCTGCGGCCTGTACACCGTAATGGATCATTTCACCGGCAGAAAGAAATAGATTCTTCGTCACTTCGTTCCTCAGAATGACAGTATTACTATGACAATAGAAAACACCACCCCCGAGCGCATTCAGGAGCTCGTTCAAAAACAGCGCGCCTTCTACGCCACCGGCACCACCCGGGACCTCAAATGGCGCAAGGCGCAGCTCAAGGCCTTCAACAAGGGCCTAGGCAAATGGGAACCCGCCCTCTGTGAAGCCTTGTGGAAAGACCTCCACAAGAGCTACGAAGAAGCCTTCATCACAGAGATCGGCCTGGTATACGGGGAAATCGGCGAAGCCATCCGCAAGCTTCCCCGCTGGGCAAAACGCCGGCGCAAGGCGACGCCCCTTACCGTGCTGCCATCGGCCAGCTACATTGTGAGGGAGCCGCTGGGCTGCACGCTCATCGTGAGCCCCTGGAACTACCCCGTGCAGCTGCTCCTGAACCCCCTTGTGGGCGCCATCGCCGCCGGCTGCACCGCCATCCTCAAGCCCTCCCCCTACGTCCCGCACGTATCCAAGGTCATCGAAGAGATGATTGCCGATACCTTCCCCGAAGAGTACGTAGCCGTGGTGCAGGGCAACCGCGTGGTGAACGGAGAGCTGTTCAAGCACCGCTACGACCTCGTTTTCCTCACCGGAAGCCCTTCGCTCGGACGCATTGCCATGGAGGCGCAGGCCAAGTACCTCACGCCCATGGTGCTGGAGCTGGGCGGCAAGAGCCCGTGCATTGTGGACAAGGACGCCAACCTCAAGCTGGCTGCCCGCCGCATCGCCTGGGGCAAGTGCCTCAACAGCGGACAAACCTGTATTGCCCCGGACTACCTTTTCCTGCATAAGGACATCAAAGATGCCTTTGTCAAGGCTTTCCAGGAAGAACTTGCCGGCCTGTACCCCGGCGGCACCGAGCACTCCGATAAATTCGTTCACATTGTGAAAGAATCGGCCTTCGACCGCCTGGAGAGCTATCTGGCCGATGGCAACATCATTGTGGGCGGCCGCCACGACAAGAGCAAGCTCTGGATAGAGCCCACCCTCCTGGACAACGTCTCCCCCGACGCCCCCGTGATGCAGGAAGAAATCTTCGG
>DGHE01000027.1:10095-10274 GCA_002392525.1 Bacteroidales bacterium UBA3856
CGCGAAAAGCCCCTCGCCTTCTACTACTTCGGAAAGAGCGCCGATGCCTGGGATATGATTGCGAAAACCACCTCGGGCGGTGCCTGTATCAACGATACCATCATGCACATCGCCAACAGCAACATTCCTTTCGGCGGCGTGGGCAATTCCGGCATGGGCAGCTACCACAGCGAGCGCAG
>DGHE01000068.1 GCA_002392525.1 Bacteroidales bacterium UBA3856
ATCCTCAAAATCCACGTATATAATGCTTTAATTTCAGTTTTTTTCACTACATTTGTATGTGTCGGCAGGGTTGTTCCTGCCATAAAAACTGCCCTTATATCAATCTGGGCAAAAACTCCAGGAATATGGAAATAATCAAGGATCGCCTGTTTGCGCTGGCGCAGAAATATGTGGAAGAGACTGGGGTGTCTGTGTTCCTTACCGGGAAGGCCGGGACAGGAAAGACAACCTTCCTTCGGCATATCGTTGAAAGTACTTCCAAGCGGGCGGTAGTGCTGGCACCTACGGGGGTGGCGGCCATCAATGCGCAGGGAAGCACCATACACTCTTTCTTCGGCTTGCCGCTTTGTCCGTACCTTCCGGACGTGAAGGAACTGAAGACAGAGTACCAGATGCCGGATCGTTTCAGACGCATGAAACGGGAGAAGGAACGCATTATTAAAACCATGGATCTTCTTATCATAGATGAGATTTCAATGGTAAGAGCCGATGTCCTAGATGCCGTTGACATGACACTCAGACGCGTGAGGCACAGCGCACTGCCGTTTGGAGGCGTGCAGCTCCTTATGATAGGGGATGCGCAGCAGCTGTCGCCGGTGGTGACGGAGCAGGAAAGGCCGTACCTGGAACAGGTGTATCCGTCGCCGTATTTTTTCCATTCCAAGGCTCTTGCCGGGATTAAATATGTTACTATCGAGCTGCAAACAATTTACAGGCAAGAAGATACGTCGTTTATTGAAATTCTTAATGCAGTTCGAGACCAGCACCTTAGTCCTGCGCAGCTGGCACTTCTGAACAGCCGCGTAGGAGCGCCCTATACAGACGACTGGATTCGGCTCACCACCCACAATGCACAGGCCGATGCCGTAAATGCGCAGCGCCTCAGGGATCTTCCCACTCCGGAGCACACATACATGGCAAAAACGCAGGGAGATTACCCGGAGCCTATGTATCCGGCACCCTCAGAACTCGTATTGAAAGAAGGCGCCCGCGTGATGTTCCTCCGAAACGACCCCGAAGGCCGCTTCTACAACGGTAAGATTGCCACGGTAAAACTACTGGGGAAGGATGATATAACTGTACTGGATGACGAGGGAAAAACCATTCCTGTGGAGCCGCTTGAATGGGAAAACCTGCAGTATTCATTGGATGAATCTTCCGGGGAGATCGTGCAGAAGGCCATCGGCTCATTCTGTCAATTCCCTCTCAGGCCGGCCTGGGCCATCACCATCCACAAAAGCCAGGGACTTACATTCGACCATGTCATTATTGATGCCGGAGCCGCCTTCGCTTTTGGACAGGTATATGTAGCACTTTCCCGCTGCCGCAGCCTGGAAGGTATCTCGCTCACGAGTCCCATCACGCCGAACGTCCTATTTGAGGAGGCCGATGTCGCCGCGTTCCATGCCTCATTCCCCACCGTGAGCAGCATTTCGCAGGCTCTTCCTGCCTTCCAGCAGCAGTTTGCAGACGCTCAGCGGGCCAGCTGTTTCACCTTCGAGAGCCTTCGTCTTCAGCTATGTTTGTTGCGCAAAGTCTGGCGTGAACATGTCGCCAAGTCCCAATCCAACACATTGGCCCTTATCGAGGATGCATGCTCAAAAGTGATTGAAGCGGAGAATGTAGCCACGCGTTTCCGCAGACAGTTGCAGCAATTGTCTGCAAATCGGCCTTCACTTCTTCCCGAGCGCTGTACAAAGGCCGCCGGCTACTTCCTGCCCATCCTGAAAGACTTGCCGATAACGCAGATCGGCGCAGCCGAAATCGGCAACTCCGACGCCCGGCAGCGAATCATGCGCATCTTTCAAGACCTCAAACCGCAGTGGGAGATGCATTGCAAAACACTGACAGATGTCCTTGAAAACGGCTTTGTCCCAGAGCGCTTCCGTTCCATCAAGAACCGCGCTTTACTGGGAGAAACGGCCAGCAGCAGTACTGCAAAACGCTCGGGAAGTCGTACATCGGCCAAAAAGGGAGGCCCCGCCCCCAAAAAGATTCCTACCCGCGAACAGTCGCTCCTACTCTACCAGGAAGGTCTCAGCCTCAGTGACATTGCTCACCGTCGCGAACTGGGGGAGGCCACTGTTTTCGATCACCTTCTTACTTTTGTCAAAACCGGCGAGGTGGACCTTGCCGACCTCATCCCTGAAGATCACATTGCTGCCGTAATCGATTTCTACAGTAAACACACCAAAATCACCATGCTCACGCCCTGCTACGAAGCCCTGGACAAGACCATCCCCTACGACGAAATCCGGGCCATCCGCAAGTACATGCTGGAGTAGTGGCAGTTGTCGGTGAAGGGGCGCTATGAGCAATCTGCCACAGGTTTCTGCGACGATTCCGTTCCGGGCGCGGCTACCGTAGTTCCTCAATTTGTTGTATCTTTGCACCCGCAATGCATGTGGGCTTGCAAAATCTGTCATGAGTACAACGAACGAAAAATACAGGGAAGACCTGACCAGATATCTCCTGGAGGTTGCAACGGGGAATGGGTACCTGAAGGGCATGCTGCTGGAGACGCCGGATTTGGAGGAGGCGTGGCAGCGGTTTGCACCGTCGTTTTATGGAGATGCGGTACGGGAGTTCAACGGGTATCCGGAGTATTGCCTGGCGTGTGCCGGGTATCTGGGGATGGCTGTGGCGCAGCTGTGGGACAAGGACTGGGTCAGGTACAAGGACACACCTTACAGCTTTTTCCAGAGCGACAGAGGGTTTGACGACATGGATGATTTCATTACCGGAAACATCCTCAGAGACAATAAGTTTAGTGTGAGCGTAATGCACTCGCTGGCGGCGGAGACCTACCACTTCCTCATGAAGTCGGGGGCCGAGCCCGGAACGGCCGAGGCGTATCGCTTCTTCCTCATCAGCGTAGAAACCCTCTACAAGGTGGGGGCGGCTGTCTGGCTGAACAAACTGGGTTATAAGTACGAAAAAGTGCAGTAAGCCGATGGACCATTTACCCCTTAACGATATTCCCATGCTGGTTTCGTCCATCAATTTTCTATTGAGGGACGAGGAATTTGAAAATCTGAACCAGATCTGCTACTGCTTCGGCGTGGATAGGGAAGAGATGGACCGCATCCTCGCAAACGGCGGCTACGCATACCGCGAACAGCTCAACTGCGTCAAATGAGAAACGTCACGGAACAGGCCTACGCCTTTTTTCACCAAAAACTCAAGGTGTACGAACATAGTACCTCCGAACGGGAAATGGACCATATAGAGGACACCATTTCTACGTATGCCGATGCCATGTCTCAGGAACTGTTCCAGATACTTTCCGGTGGAGACCCCGCCTTCCTGCATGAGCATAGCACTTTTCTGAAAGACTTGCAGCAAGCCGTAAGGCAGATGGAAACCATGTTGGCGTAAATGTTCGAACATACTGTTTGAATGTTGGAATATATTGCTAACTTTGCAGTGCATATATTTTTCCAGCCACATGAAAAAAATCATCAGACAGTTCAATTACGTTCCCGTACTGGCTACATTTTTTGTGATGGGATTCTGCGATGTGGTGGGCATTGCCACCAGCTACCTCAAGCAGGATTTCGGGCTCAGTGAATCCCTGGCGGGGTTCATTCCGTCCATGGTGTTCATCTGGTTCCTGTTTCTGTCGGTGCCGGCGGCACTGCTCATGAACAGGGTGGGCCGGAAGACCATGGTGCAGCTGAGTAACCTCATCACGTTTGCAGGTATGCTCATACCCTTTTTCTGGTACAGCTTTCCGGCGTGCATGCTGGCCTTCATCCTGCTGGGGATTGGAAACACCCTCCTGCAGGTGTCGCTGAATCCGCTCCTTACCAATGTTGTTAAGGGCGAGCGCCTTTCCTCCTGCCTCACGGGTGGCCAGGTGGTGAAGGCCGTGTCCTCCTTCTGCGCACCGTTCCTGGCCCTTTTTGCCGCCAGCGCATTCGGAAACTGGAAGTACCTCTTTACCATCTATGCCGTAGTGACGCTCCTCTCGTGGCTCCTTCTGGAAGTCACCGACATCCCGAGAGAAGACGCCGCCAACGAAGATGGCGTAGACATGGGGAGCGCCTTCGGCCTCCTGAAGGACAAGACCATCCTCCTCTTTTTCCTGGGCATCTTCTTCATCGTGGGCGTGGACGTAGGCACCAACACCGTCAGTGCCAAACTCCTCATCGAGCGCTGCGGCATGCCCGTGGAGAAAGCCTCCCTCGGGGCCAGCGTCTATTTCATCTGCCGCACCGTGGGCGCCTTCCTGGGCACCTTCCTTCTCACCAGAACCGATGATAGCAAGTACCTGAAAGTAAACCTCTTCCTGGCGTCGGCCTCCATGGCAGCCCTCTTCTTCCTGCCCTCCGCCACCGGCATCCTCTGCGCCATCGGCGGCATTGGCTTCTTCTGCTCCAGCGTGTTCTCCGTCCTGTTCTCCCTGGCCCTCAAAGCCCGCCCCGAAAAAGCCAACGAAATCTCCGGCTTCATGATCACCGGCGTCTGCGGCGGAGCCGTCATCCCGCCCCTCATGGGCATGGCCGCCGAATGGACCGGGAACCAGACCGGCTCCCTCGCCATCATCTCTCTTTGCCTTATTTATCTGATTTACTGCGCCTTCGCAGCAAAAAGAAACTAACGGGACGCCTCCAGCGTGTACGTAAAGCTGTCGGCCCTGTAGTACCCAATATTATACTCCACCGGGATGCCATTCTCGTCGTAGACAAAACGTTTGCGGATGAGGATGGCATCGTTGGGCTGGATCTCCAGCTTCTCTGCCACGCTCTCTCCCGCCAAACGGGCCGATACTTCCTCCTTGGACGTTTTGACCACAATGCCGTACTGCGTCTGAAGCATCTCATACAGCGGCATATTGTAGTTTTCCTCTCCCGTAATGGGAAGCTTGGGATTGAAGTAGGAAATGAAGTGCACGAAGGGGAAGGAAGTATTCCCTCTCACACGCTCCAACACCACGCACGGCGTAGACTCGTCGATGCCGAAGAAATCGGCAATCATGGAATTGGGCTTCTTGTAGCTGATACGGAGCTCGTAGTTCTTGACCTCCACCCCTAACATCTTCATCTCCTGCGAGAAACTGAGCCAGTTCTTGACCCCGCCGGTAATGCCTTTGCGGGCCACCTTGGTACCCACGCCCTTCTTGCGCACCAAGAGCCCCTCAAACACCAGCTGGTTAATGGCCTGCCGCAGCGTATTGCGGGATATGTTCAGCTGCCGGGCCAGGTCCACTTCCTTGGGAAGCATACGGCCGTTTTTATACTCTTCGCTGTCGATAAGTTCCCTCAGAAGGTCCTGGGCCTGCTTATAGAGGGGAACATTGCTGTTGGGATTCAGTTTCATCGTGGTTATTTTTCACACAAAACTAAAAAATATTTTCGTAATATAAAAACTTTCCATATATTTGCACAAACTAATATATGTTCATACATAATGAGAACACCTAACTATGACAAATACCCGGCAACAAAAGTAGGCGGCACCGTCTGCCTGGGCTGGGCGTCTATCGTGAAAAAACTTCACTCTGCAGCAGCAGGCCCCCTCTTTGTCGATCACTACACCGGCGTCTACGAAGATGAACTGGCCCGGGAACTGGGCAAAGGCTTCGCGCGCGTCATCCGCATGCGCGATTATATGAAACCGGAAAAAGAAGTCCGGGAACTCACCAGCTGGTTCATGACAAGTGACGTTTTGTTCGGACATGTATGTGGCTTCACCCTGGAGGATTTCTTCCGGGCCGATGCTCTGGAAACCCTCCGGACGCAGCTTGAAGGAGCAGGGGAGGACACCCTTGTCATAGGAACCGGCGCCGCCCTGGTAATGCCGGAAGGCGCCACCCTTGTATATGCCGATATGGCCCGCTGGGAAATCCAGCAGCGCTTCCGCCGCCACGAGGTATGCGGGCTTGGCGTAGACAACCGCGAAGACCCCGTCTCCATCCAATATAAAAGAGGCTACTTCATTGACTGGCGCGTCCTGGACCGCTACAAAGACACCCTCTTTACCCGTGTAGAATGGTGGCTGGACACCAACAAGGCAGGGGAGCCCAAGCTCATTTCCCGCGACTCCTTCCTGGAAGGTATGGCCAAGACCGCCCGCAAACCCTTCCGCGTAGTACCTTTCTTCGACCCCGCTCCCTGGGGCGGCCAGTGGATGAAGGACGTCTGCGACCTGGACCGCAGCGCCGCCAACTACGGCTGGTGCTTCGACTGCGTCCCCGAGGAAAACAGCCTCCTGCTGGAAGTGGACGGCGTCAAAGTGGAATTCCCCTCCGTAGACCTTGTGCTCACCCACAGCACCGAGCTCCTGGGCGTTCCCGTCGAAGGCCGTTTTGGCAAGGATTTCCCCATCCGCTTTGACTTCCTGGACACTATTGGCGGCGGCAACCTGAGCCTGCAGGTGCATCCTACCGCCCAGTTCATAAGAGAACAGTTTGGCATGTCCTATACCCAGGACGAGAGCTACTACATCCTGGACGCCGGCGAAAACGCCTCCGTCTTCCTGGGCGTCAAGACCGGCGTGGACAAAGAAGCCATGCTGGAGGACCTCCGGGCTGCCCAGCGCGGAGAAAAGTCCTTCGACGCCTCCAAATACGTAAACCAGCTTCCGGCCAAAAAGCACGACCACTTCCTCATTCCCGGAGGAACCATCCACTGCTCCGGCGCCGGCTCCATGGTACTCGAAATCAGTGCCACCCCCAACCTCTTTACCTTCAAGCTCTGGGACTGGGACCGCCTGGGCCTGGACGGAAAACCGCGCCCCATCAACGTAGAACGCGGCAGCAAAGTGATCCAGTGGTACCGCGACACCGAATACGTCCTTGCCAACCTCGCCAACCACTTTGAGCCCCTCGCAAAAGGCGATGGCTGGGAAGAGATAAAGACCGGCCTCCATCCCGCCGAGTTCATTGAGACCCGCCGCATGCGCTTCACAAAAGCCGCACCCTTCCAAACCGGAGACTCTGTCCAAGTACTCAACCTGGTAGAAGGGGAGGAAGCCATTGTGGAAAGCCCCGAAGGCCGCTTCGAGCCCTTCACCGTCCATTACGCCGAGACCTTCATCATTCCGGCCTGCGTGGGGGAATATACCATAAGACCCACCGGAAACGAAGAATGCATGGTCATCCGCGCTTTCATTCGATTTAATCCCTAAAGAACACCTATGTACGAGAAAGACACTAGAACTGTAATGACCCTGGATGCCGGCGGTACCAACTTCGTATTCTCTGCCATCCGTGGCTGCGAAGAAGTGGTTACTCCGGTACGCCTCGATGCCGTAACCGACGACGTTGACCGCTGCCTTGCCGTGCTGGTCGACGGCTTCCGCCAGGTGAAAAACGCCCTCGCGGAAGAACCCGTCGCCATCAGCTTCGCCTTCCCCGGCCCCGCCGACTACGAAGCCGGCATCATCGGCGACCTCCCCAACTTCCCCTGTTTCCGGGGCGGCGTGGCCATGGGTCCCTACCTTTCCGAAGTATTTCAACTACCTGTATATATCAACAACGACGGCAACCTCTTCGCCTACGGTGAAGCCCTCGCCGGCGCCCTTCCGGCCCTGAACAAGGCCCTCGAAGAAGCCGGCAGCACCCACCGCTGCAAGAACCTCCTGGGCATTACGCTGGGCACCGGCTTCGGCGCCGGCGTGGTGCTGGACGGCACCCTCCTGAAGGGAGACAACGGCTGCGGCGGAGACGTCTGGCTCATGCGCAACGTCTTCACGCCCAGCATCATCGCAGAGGAGAACGTGAGCATCCGCGCCGTCAAACGCGTATACCGCGAGCTCTCCGGGGACACCACCCCGCTGGAGCCCAAGGATATTTTTGAGATTGCCGATGGCACCCGCCCCGGCGACGTCGCAGCCGCGAAGGAATCCTTCCGCCGGCTGGGAATAGCGGCGGCCGATGCCATCGCCCACGCCCTGGACATTGTCGACGGCCTCGTGGTGATCGGCGGCGGCCTCTCCGGGGCATCGGCCTACATCCTGCCGGCCCTCACGGAAGCGCTGGGCCCCTGGCTTCAGATGGAACCGCTGGACCTCACCACCGAAGACGGCCTGCGCCGTTTCCTGGAGGACCGCTCCGAGCTCATCCCCGTCCCCGGCAGCGACCGCTGCGTGCGCTACCGCCGGGAAAAGAAATCAGGCATCACCGTAAGCCGCCTGGGCACCAGCAAGGCCGTTGCCCTGGGCGCCTACGCCTATGCCCTTTCCCAAATTGACCAAACCAACAAATCCAAATACTAATAGCAATGAAACTATCCCAGTTCGCTGAACGCTGCAGTGCAAGCGCCTCCCGATTCCGGCTGGCGGCTGTGCTTGCCGTGCTCATTGGCGCTTCGGCAGGAAGCTCTGCCGTCGCACAGAACACCCACCGGGTTTCCGGTACGGTTGTTTCCAACGGAGAATCTGTCATTGGCGCTTCGGTCATGGTCAAAGGCACCACGCAAGGTGCAGTGACCGACGTTGACGGATTTTACACCATCCAGACCACGCCCAGTGCGGTGCTGGTCTTCTCTGCCATCGGCTACGAGCCCCAGGAGGTGAACGTGGCCGGCCGCACGAAGATTGACATCACCCTGGAAGAGTCCAGCCTCCTTCTGGACGACGCCGTGGTAGTGGGTTACGGTGTGCAGAAGAAGGTGAACCTCACCGGCGCCGTGGCCTCCGTCTCCACCAAAGAACTGGAAGGCAAGCCCATCAACAACGTGCTGGAAGGTCTCCAGGGTACCACCCCCGGTCTCGTCATCCAGCAGGGAAGTTCCACTCCGGGCGGCGTTCCTTCCATGAACATCCGTGGTTACAACACCATGAACGACAACAATCCGCTAGTGATCATCGACGGAATCGAAGGCTCTCTGGCCAACCTGAATCCGAGTGACATTGAGCAGATTTCCGTTCTCAAGGATGCTTCCTCCACGGCTATCTACGGTTCCCGCGCTTCCAACGGCGTTATCCTGGTCACCACCAAGAAAGGCAGCGAAGGCGAGGTACATGTAGACTACGACATGAGCATGGGCTGGCAGCAGGCTACCGCCCTTCCTACCGTAGTGGATTCCTGGATCTATGCCGAGCTCTACAACGAGGCAGCCGTGAACTCCGGGCGCACCGTGAAGTTCGGCCCCGAGGAAATCGCAGCCTTCCGTAACGGCGGCACCAATGTAAAGTGGATCAATGAGCTGTACAAGAATTCAGCCATGCAGCACAACCACAACCTCTCCGTCACCGGCGGCACCAAGAACCTCTCCTACATGGCCTCCCTGGGTTATGTAGACCAGAACAGCCTGTTCAAGGGCCCCGACTACGGTTACAAGCGTTACAATGGCCGCATTAACCTGAGCCATAAAGTGGGCGAGCGCCTCACCGTGAACGCCACGGCCCAGTACACCCGCAACGTCATCAAGGACCACGCTTACTGGACGGAGTGGATCATCGAGCAGTGCAACCGCATGCCCGCCATCTATGAAATCAAGAATGCCGACGGCACCTACAACTATCCCTCCGGCTCCAACTCCAACTCCCTGGAGCGTTTGGAAACCGGCGGATACCGCCAGAGCCGCAACGAGGACGTGAGCGGAACCATCAACGCCGATTTCAAGATTATCGACGGCCTGCACCTGAATGCCACCATCGGCGGACGTTCCATCAATAACGGCACGCACGAGAACCGCATGGCATCGGCCGCTGCCGCTTCCGGCGACAAGGAAAACCACATCTCCGAGTCTTCCTACCGCGCTACCAAGCTCACCACTACCGTCACGCTCAACTATGAGAAGACCTTTGGCCAGAAGCACAACTTTGCCGCCCTCGTGGGATATGCCTACGAAGGCGAATCGGCCAAAGACTATAATACCCAGCGTCTTACCGACAACTCCAAGTACGACATCTTCGTCGGCGGTCTCTCCGGCGACAAGGTTTCTAACGGCGGCGGCGCCTCCGACTGGTCCCTGTACTCTGCCTTCGGCCGCCTCACCTATAATTATGATGAGAAATACCTGGCAGAATTCAATATCCGTA
>DGHE01000202.1 GCA_002392525.1 Bacteroidales bacterium UBA3856
AGGCCGTCGGCCACGATGCGGTCTGCAGCGATGCCCTTCTGCATCAGGTAGTTGGCAACGGCGTTGGCGCGCTGGTCAGAGACCTTCTTGTTGGCGGTAGCGCTGCCCACGTTGTCCGTGTGGCCGTAGACGTTGATGTTGGTGTGGCTCATATCGGCCATCTTGGCGGCGAATTTATCCAGGGATTCCTTGGCCTCGGGCTTGAGGCTGCTCTTGTTGAAGTCGAAGAGGATGCCGCTATCGAAGGTGACCTTGATGGCCTTGAGGCCGTTGACGTCGGTGACGGTCTCTACCTGAGCGTTCTCCAGGGCGGCGAGTTCGGCAGCCTTCTTGTCCATCTGATGGCCGATGATAGCACCCGTGCCGGCGCCTACAGCCGTGCCGATACCTGCGCCGATGGCAGCAGCCTTACCGCTTCCGCCAATAAGATAGCCGATGCCTGCGCCGATCGCTGCACCTGCGCCCGTACCGATGAGGGAGCCCTTACCGAGGTTAGACATGCCGCAGCCCACGATGAGGGCGCCGCAAAGGAAGATGGAAACAATCTTTTTCATAGAATTATGCTTTAGATTTTGTGTAAATATACGAAAAAAACTCAAGTAATTGTTCAGGTTTCCGTGACTCATCCGTCGCAAATCCCTGTAACCAACTATCTATCAGCATCATCGCTAAATCTCTTTGGGCTGATCAGCCTAAAGAGATTTGACGGTAATGCTAATAATCAAGGAGTTACATGTGATGCGAAAAAAACTTCAAAAAAAGTTTGCAGGTTCAAAAAAAAGCGCTACCTTTGCAATCCCGTTACAACGGAAGCTCATTACAACAATGCGGAAATAGCTCAGTTGGTAGAGCACGACCTTGCCAAGGTCGGGGTCGCGAGTTCGAGTCTCGTTTTCCGCTCTGAGAGGCACCAGAAATGGCGCCTCTTTTCTTTTCATTTCTGCTTCTCAGCGCCTTAGAAAGCCCACTGCGGGTAACTTGACAGTTTTGGTCAAGTTACCGTCAAAAACGGCCTTTTTTGCGGGTAACCGGACTTAGTTTGTCCAGTTACCCGCAGTGTGGGCACTTTTGTAACTCCCCAGCCAGCTGATGTACGTGCATCTGTGCAAACGGCTAGGAACAGGCACTTTCTCCGATGTACGTACAAAAAAACGGCATTCCAGTGAGGTTTAGATGTACGTACATCTGTAGCCGTGGCACTTATCGCATTGACAATCAGCGCATTAGATTAACTGACGGGTACTCAAACCATACCCGTCAGTTAATCTAATCATTTAGTATTCAACTATTTAAGCGCCACAAACCGCCGCTTCGACGAACCTCGCAAAAAGCCCTCCTGGCAGCGGCCGTCACCAACCAGAAATGTCACAATCACCAACCAAGTTTTATCGTTGGAAAACCGCTAATACGCCATAGCAAGCCAGATGCCGAATTATGCAAGATTAAATAATCTAAAATTAAATAATCTCGTTCTGCCCATTATCGTGTTTGTATTTGAAGTCCACAGAAGTCGTCTTAATAATTAAAGATGGCCGTTCAAGTCGCTTTCCCTATACGTCCTGAAAAGCCACGAAAGTTTCACCTATGTTTCACCTGATGGCTTTTGGCCAATTTCGGGAATTTGGCTATCTTTAAGCTATGAAATGCAAAGCCGTCGCCTGTTTTCTTCTGTTGATCTTGCCGCTGTATCTGTCGGCGTCCGCATCCGTTATTACACCCGCGCAGACGTCATCGGTACGGCTATGTTTGCCGACTGTGAGAACCTTCTCACCCTCCGTTTACCCAAAACTATTTCAGCCATGGAGGAGGATGCGTTCTGGAAATGCTCCTGCCTTGAGCATCTCTACATGCCCAGGGAAATACGAACCCTCTCCGACAAGGCTCTCAACGGCACCCCTCCCTTCATGGTGGTCCATGCAGAATAGTGTCCGAGTCTCGTTTTTCTGAAGGTTTAGTCCTTTAACTGTCCCCGCGCCGTAAGGATGTCCTTCTTCAGGGACAGCACGCGGGCAGCACGCTCTTCAATGAGCTGTTCGGAGATTTCGCCTTCTTCCACGGCTTTGACCACCGCGTCAAAGGCTTTCTGGTAATTGGCCGGATCCAGGACGATGTCTACGCCGGCCTTGATAGCCGCGATAGCCGCTTCGTCGGCGCTGTATTCCTTGGTGATGGCCCCCATGGCCATGCTGTCGGTAATGATGATGCCGGTATAGCCCAGCTCTTTCCGCAGGATATCCTGCAGCACCTTGGAGGACAAAGTGGAGGGAATCTGGGCGCCGACCACATTGGGAAGGCATACGTGGGCCGTCATGATCATCTTGACGCCGGCGTCGATGCCCGCCTGGAAGGGCAGCATCTCGCACTCCTTCAGCTGATCCCAGGTCTTGAGCGATTCGGCATAGCCATAGTGCGTGTCGGCCGTCGTATCGCCGTGGCCGGGAAAGTGCTTCAGGCATCCTTCAACCTTGTTGTTCTGCAGGCCGGGCAGGAAGCGGGCCACCATGGAGGCGACCAGCTCGGGCGAGGAGCCGAAGGCCCGGTCGCCGATAACTACATTGTCGGGGTTCGTGTTCACGTCGCTTACGGGCGCCAGGTCTACGTCAAAGCCGTAGCGCAGCAGGTACTCGCCGATGATATTGCCGGCGTTGTAGGCATTCTCCGGATTGCCCGTGGAGCCGATGGTCCCCATCGCGCTCACGCGCGTGATAGGGAATGCGGAATTCTTGCCGATACGGGCCACGCGCCCGCCTTCCTCATCGATGCACAGCAGGGGATAATTGTCCAGGCCGTGCAGGAACGTGGTAAGGGCAATCGTCTGCTGCGGTGTCTTGATATTGCCGGCGAAGAGGGTGATGCTGCCGCAGGGATAATTCTTGAACAGAGCCTTCATATCCTGAATACCCGCTTCCACATAGCCACTGCCGCCGGGATACAATTCCTCGGGACGGATATTGAACAGCTGCCCCACCTTCTCACGCAGGGTCATGTCCTCCAGCTTCTTCAGCGAGTACTTGGTGGGCTCCGTTACGACAGGGTCCGGCTTGTTCTCCGGCTGGGGAGTCGTTTTGTCTTTGTTGCAGGAGAGAAGGACAGTGAGCGCCAGCAGGCTTGCGAAGGCTTTTTTTCCAAGGAAAAGAATAGTCATGATAATAGTTTTAGTTTTGGGGTAACAAAGATACGACGTTTTGCGGAAAATTCGCTATCTTTGTGTCTCGAAAACAAATTACCAAATTTATATGAGCCAATTGCATGTGATCAACCATCCCATGGTGCAGCACAAACTCACCATCATGCGGGATAAGGAAACCGGGTCCAAGGATTTCCGCCAGTTACTCAAGGAAATAGCTCTTCTGATGGGCTATGAAGTCACCCGTGACATTCCCCTGGAAGATGTGGAAATCGAAACCCCTATCTGTAAGACCACGGCCAAGAGAGTCAGTGGCCGCAAACTGGCCATCGTCCCCATCCTCCGTGCCGGTATCGGCATGGTGGACGGAATGCTGGATCTCATCCCCGTTGCCCGCGTAGGTCACATCGGCCTCTATCGCAATGAGGAAACCCACAACCCCGTTGTATACTACTGCAAGCTCCCCGAGGACATCCAGGATCGCCTTGTGATTGTAACCGACCCTATGCTGGCTACCGGCGGCAGTGCCTGTGACGCCATTTCCATGCTCAAGGAGCGCGGCTGCACCAACATCCGCCTCATGTGCCTTGTAGGCGCCCCCGAAGGCATCGAGCGTGTCCGCAAGACCCACCCCGACGTAGACATCTACCTCGCCGCCGTGGACGATCACCTCAACGAAAACGCTTACATCGTTCCCGGTCTGGGAGATGCAGGCGACCGCATTTTCGGAACCAAGTAGTTCGCTACAATACCATACAAAGGAGGGTGACTTAAAAGTGAGTCGCCCTCTTTTTTGTAGGGAGTGGTGTGGAGTCCCCTGGTGGGTATCCTCTCCAAGCACCGCTGGATGTGCAATATCGGCCGAAATTGCGCATCCAGAAATGCTACAGCACGTGGAGATGCGCAAAAGGGGCCAATTATGCGCATCCCCACGTGCTCGTAGGGAGAGCGCCTTCAAAAAATTTATTTCAAGTAAGGCTTCAGCTCTTCCCAGGACACCAGGGCCGTCACAATGCCAAGCGCATAAGGCCCCACCTCATAGGGCTGGAAAATCCACTGGACTCCGCTGGCCCCCACCGAGAAATTCCCGTTGGGCACCACGGAGTCCATTTCCACTAATTGCAGGAGCTCCGGATCTTCGGCCTCCATGTCGGCTTTGACGGCGGCCTGCATGAGAAGCGCGACCGGCTGCGCGTAGCCATCGGCAAAGAGCTGCGCCTCTTCCAGCTGCTCTCCCGTCTTCTTGTCAAAGACAAGCTGGCTCACCGTCTGGATGCCGTGCGCGCCTCCGCGGAAATTGTAGTAGCTGAGCGTGTAGTTGCGCCAGTTCTTGTAAGTGGTAGTGAAGACGCCGTTGATCTTGTCTTCCCACGTGAGAACCCCGCGTTCTTCCTCGGGGCTGCCGTTCTCCGTGATGTACTCGTCGATGAGGTTTTCACGGTAGGCGATGGCCACCTCTTCCAGCGTTCCCTCTTCAACGCCTTCCAGGTCAAACGCTTGCTGCACAATGGTCTGGTTCATTTTCTCCATCGCCGGAATGAGCATGCCGCCCGTGGCATATTCCACCGATGCGGCATAGAATAGGGAGTCCTCCTGGCCCTGGGCCAGCGGCATCACCAGGTCGTCCTCGTAGATCTGGGTGCGGAAATTGTTGCAGGCAGCCACAAGGAGGAGGGCCGATGCAAATAAGACAGTCTTTTTCATAGTTGTCAGTCGTTATTAAGTTCTGTTATGTCAATGGTCCGGCATGAAGGATCTCCCATCAGGTAGCGGGAGTAGTGGTCTGCCATCCGGAAGAAGAAATACTCGTTCATGTCCCCGAAGCCGTGGCGCTGGCCCGGCAGCAGCACGAACTCGAAGCGCTTGTTGGCCCGGATGAGGGCGTCCACAACGCGGATGGAGTTGGCCGGATTCACGTTGTCGTCCATGTCTCCGTGCACCAGCATGAGATGCCCCTTCAGGCGCGAAGCCAGTTCCTGGTTGGTGTCAATGTGATACACGAACGTGGTGTCTCCCTGGCTCACCTTTTCCTGGATGCCATGATGCTGCTCGCTCCACCAGCGGTTATAAATGCTGTTGTCGTGGTTGCCGGCGCAGGAAACGGCC
>DGHE01000053.1:0-490 GCA_002392525.1 Bacteroidales bacterium UBA3856
TCCGAACAGGCCGTCTTCAACTTTCCCGAAGACCACAAGGCCTGGGTCCCCTACGTCCGTGACCCCGGCACTTTCGAAGAGCAGTTTTTCAACTCCTTCGAGAACCACTGCACGCTCATTCCCATTTCCGAGTGGGATCCCAAGCGTCTTGCGTTCCTTCCCCTCACCGTAGACGGAGCCTCGCACGTCAAGCTCTGCATCACGGAGACAGACCTCCGCAACTACCCCGGCATGTATCTTCTCAATGACAATGCCGGCACCAGCGTCCACGGCGTGTTCGCTCCCGTTCCCAAGGTCATTGAGCAGGGCGGCCACAACATGCTGCAGGGCGTCGTGAAAAGCCGCGAGCCTTTCATCTACAAGGGTGACGGCCCCGAGGCCCTTCCCTGGAGAATGGTGATTGTGGCTAAGGAAGACCGCCTCCTGGCCCAGTCGGACTTTGTCTGGCGCCTTTCCGCCCCCGCCGAGGGAGACTTCTCCTGGGTCAAGC
>DGHE01000053.1:551-6104 GCA_002392525.1 Bacteroidales bacterium UBA3856
GCCTGGGACTGGTGGAACGACTGGAACATCAAGGGAGTAGACTTCGAGAGCGGCGTCAACAACGACACCTACAAGTATTACATTGACTTTGCCTCCCGCAACGGCATCGAGTACGTCATCCTGGACGAAGGATGGGCCGTGAACAAGCAGGCCGACCTCTTCCAGGTAGTACCGGAGATAGACCTTCCCATGCTCTGCGAATACGCCGCCAAGCGGAACGTGAAGCTGGTCCTCTGGGCCGGTTACTGGGCTTTCAACCGAGACATGGAAGCCGTGTGCGAGCACTACTCCAAGATGGGCATCGCCGGCTGGAAGATTGACTTCATGGACCGCGACGACCAGTTTATGGTGGCCTTCTACGAAAGAGCCGCCCGCACCGCCGCCAAGTACCACCAATTTGTGGACTTCCACGGTGCCTTCAAGCCTGCCGGGCTCACCCGTACCTACCCCAATGTCCTCAACCACGAAGGCGTGGCCGGCTTGGAGCAGCTCAAATGGGCTCCGGCCAGCTTTGACCAGGTTACCTACGACGTCGTCATTCCCTTCACGCGCCTTGTCGCCGGCCCGGCCGATTACACCCAGGGCGCCATGCGCAACGGCGCCGTCTGGAACTATGCACCCAGCCACAGCGAACCCATGAGCCAGGGTACCCGCTGCCGCCAGCTGGCCGAGTACGTCATCTTTGACGCGCCCTTCACCATGCTCTGCGACGCCCCCACCAATTATGAGGCCGAGCCCGAATGCACCCAGCTCATTGCCTCCTTCCCCACCGTATGGGACGAGACCATCGCGCTGGACGGGCGCATCGGCGAATATATCGTGGAAGCCCGCCGCAGCGGAGACCGCTGGTACATGGCCGCCATGACCAACTGGGACGCACGTGACATCACCTTCACCCTGCCGGCTCCCGCCACCGAGGTTACCCTCTGGAGGGACGGCGTCAACGCCCACCGCAACGGGCAGGACTACAGGAAAGAAACCGTGAAGGTAGAAAACGGACAGGTCACCGTGCACCTGGCCCCGGGCGGCGGCTGCGTACTAATCTTCTAGCAGACTCCGGAACTCCCGGGAGGAAAGGGAATCAAAATAGTCACCCACTTCCATTCCCCGGAGGTCATTCAGCGTACATCCTTTCAGTTTTTCGGCCAGCTCCTCTGCTGGCCGAAACCCTATGAAGTCGCCGGTAAACTGGAGCTCTGAGATCACGCCGCGCTCCAGGGAATAATGCGCCGTCACGGTGCCGCAGGCGAATTTCTTCGTCTTGGAAAACGTAGTCTTGGGCGACCGCCCGAAGTTCCACTCCCAGGTGCGGAATTTTTCATCGGCCATCTTTCCAACAGCTTCCAGCTGGGAGGGAGACAGGCCGATGGTGCCATCCCCACCGGAGAGGATATCGCGGAGGGCATCCCGGAAAGCGCCGATGTCGGGGAGAGCGGGCAGATACGTGCGAAGGTTGGCCACCCGGCTGCGGACCGACGCCACGCCGGCTGCCTCCAGCTTGCTGCCAGGTACGGCCAGCGCCTGCGTGAGGTTCTCAAGACAGACATCCCACATGAGCGTACCGTGAATCATCATCCGCTTGCCGTAAAGGCGCTTGGCATAGCCGGAGCACTTGCGGCCTTCTACCAGGATGTCGTTGCGGCCGCTGCGCTCGGCGGGGACGCCCAGGCGGCGGAGGGCATCGGCCATGAGTCCATAGGAATCGGCCATGGTTCCCACGGGTCCCACGATGCTGTAATTGAGGTTCCCGAGGTCGTGATAGACCGCGCCGCCTCCCGTCACGCGCCGCGCGAGCACAATGCCGTTTGCTTCCAGGAAGGGAAGGTTTACCTCCGCATAGGCGCTTTGATTGAGGCCGATGATGACGGACGGTGCATTCTGCCACAGATAGAACACGGGTTCCTCCACGGGCAGGCTTTCGAGCGTAAATTCGTCGAAAGCCATGTTCCAGTGCGGGTCTATGGAGGGATTCAGGAGGGATTTCATATTGCGAAGATAATATTATTTCTGTACATTTGTAGGATAAACCTTTAACACTATGGCAAAAGCTGGTAAACTGATTGGAGGGTTTAGCGCCCTGCTTATCCTGGCTGCCCTGGCCGGATTCTTTTATTTTAAATTCCTGTGGATCTTCAGCGACGGCACCAAGACCGGGGAACTGAACTCCCTCACCTACACCGGATACTTCTTCAAGACTTATGAGGGAGAGATGATCCTCACCGGCTACGGCAGCAAGAACGCTTCCGGAACCGTGCAGTCCAAGACCTTCAAGTTCTCCGTAAAAGACAAGGAAGTGGCTCAGAAACTCACCGAGATGACGGGCCTGCGCGTAACCGTGCACTACAAGGAATACAAAGGCGCCCTGCCCTGGAGAGGGTACGAGCGTGCCATCGTTGACAAAGTGGAGGAAGACACTTCCTACGGAAAAGTCCCAGACGAATCCCCGTTTTTTCTTTAACAGTATATGAAACACGAACTTGGCATAGTTGCAGGCCTTCTTCTGGTCTGCACTCTGACGCTGGCCCAGAACCGGGTCATTGACACCCGCGAAGCCCATCCCGGAAAAGACCTCACCATGGAGGAGGCCATCTATAAGGGTGTGGGCTATGCCCGCGCCCAGGCCGCCTGGCTGGGAGACGGTCAGTTTATCCTCAGCGAAGGCGCCGGGGAGTATTTTGAGGGCAGCGTGACCGACCCGCTGCACCTCACGCCCTACAAGCCCTCGCGCACGCAGAAGGCCGATGCCTATGTTCGCGGAGCGGCTGGTTACGGCATCCGCCTGGACGGAGACTCCCTCTGGGGAGAGAAGGACGGGAAAGAGTTTGCCATCGGCCTGTCCGAAGACCGTAATATTGTCTACGGCGGCACCATGATGCGAAACGAATTTGGCTTTTCGAAGGGCTACGAATGGGCCCCGGACGGCCATAAGATTGCCTTTTATCGGAAGGACCAGTCCCGCGTGACGGACTTTCCGCTTCTCGACATCAAAACCCGGACGGGAGAACTGGAGCTCATCAAATACCCCATGAACGGCATGGAGAGTGAGCTTTTGAAGGTGGGCATCTATGACTTTGACAAGGAAACCACCGTGTGGCTGGACGTGACGGACTTCACTGAGGAGCGTTACATCACCAATCTCTCCTGGAGCCCGGACGCCAAGTCCATCTATGCCCAGGTGCTGGACCGCAGCCAGCATCACATGAAGCTCAACCAGTACGATGCCCGGGACGGCCACTTTGTGCGCACCGTCCTCACGGAGGACAACGAGGCCTGGGTGGAGCCGCAGAACCCTATCTGGTTTCTGGAAGGCAGAAAGGACCGCTTCATCTACCGCACCGACAACCGGGACGGCTACAAGAACCTGTATCTGGTAGATACGCTGGGCAGTAAGATCCAGCGCTTCACGGCCGTGGACGCCGACGTCGAATATGTGACCAATGACGGGCAGTACGTGTATTATACATCGGCCCAGGTTTCTCCCGTAGAGAATCACCTGTTCCGCCAGGGAGTGAAGAAGGGGAAGGCCCAGCAGCTCACCCGGGGCCGTGGTTGGCATTCCGTGCAGTTAAGCCAGGACCGAAAGTGGTTCCTGGACCGCCAGAGCAACCTGAATACACCGGCGCAGCTGTATCTGGGTTCCACCGACGGAAAGCAGTACGTGGGCATCGGCTCGCAGCGGGATCCGCTGGATGGCTATGCCTCCTGCCGCGAAGAACTGGGCACCGTTCCCAGCGCCGACGGGCTGTATGAGAACTACTACCGGCTCATCTACCCCAAGGACTTTGATCCTTCGAAGAAATACCCCGTTGTGCTGTATGTCTACGGCGGGCCGCACAGCCAGCTGGTACAGGACTCCTGGCTCGGAAGCATCCGCATGTGGGAAATGCTCATGGCTCAGAAGGGATACATGGTCTATGTCCAGGACAACCGGGGCACGTCCAACCGCGGCGCCGCCTTCGAGAAGGCCATCAACCGCCAGTGCGGAAAGGCCGAGATGGAAGACCAGATGGTAGGTATCCGGCGCCTGATGGCCTTGCCGTATGTAGATGCCTCCCGCATCGGCGTGCACGGCTGGAGCTACGGCGGCTTCATGACCATCTCCCTTATGACCACCTATCCGGATGTATTCAAGGTGGGTGTGGCCGGCGGCCCCGTCATTGACTGGAAATGGTACGAGGTCATGTACGGTGAGCGGTACATGGACAACCCCGAGACCAATCCCGAAGGCTTTGCCGCCACCAGCCTCATTGGCAAGGCGCCTCAGCTGAAGGGCAAGTTCCTCATCTGCCAGGGCGCCGTGGACGACACTGTAGTCTGGGAGCACAGCCTCTCCTTCATCCAGGAGTGCATTGACCGCCTCATCCCGGTAGACTACTTCCCCTACCCCGTTGCAAAGCACAACGTCGGTGGCCGTAACCGCATCCACCTTATGGACAAGGTAACGCAGTACTTTGAGGACTATCTGTAGGTTGTCATTCTGAGTTCGCTGTTCTCTGTCATTCTGAGCGCAGCGAAGAATCTAAAAAAGATTTGCAAAACCAAAAAAGATTCCCTATCTTTGCAATCCTTTTGAGGGCATAGCTCAGTTGGTTTAGAGCGCTTGCTTGACAGGCAAGAGGTCCGCAGTTCAAATCTGCGTGTCCTCACAAAAGAAAAAAGACGACCGCCACGGCCGTCTTTTTTGTTCTGTTAGCGGTAGCCGTGGCACTGCGGGTAACTTGACATTTTTGGTCAAGTTACCGTCAAAAACGGCCTTTTTTGCGGGTAACCGGACTTAATTTGTCAAGTTACCCGCAGTGTACTCCCCAGCCGATGTACGTACAAAAAAACGGCATTCCAGTGCGGTCTAAACATTGGTAGCCGTGGCGCTTATGTTGCCGATAATTAGCATGTTAGCACAACTGACGGGTGCGAAAACCGCACCCGTCAGTTACTCTAATCTACTAATATTCAGTCACTTAGGTGCCACGCCAGCCGAAGCGAAGAGCCGCCGGGCCAAACATCAGCCCCTACAGCCGCTCCTTCGCGTACTCGGCCGTGAGGCGGAAGGTCTTCTTGCGGGAAGAGGGTGCCTCGAACATAGCATCGGCCATAACCTTCTCGCAAATGCTGCGGAGGCCGCGGGCGCCCAGCTTGTTCTTTAAGGCGGTGTCCACAATAAGATCCAGCACTTCGGGCTCTATCTCCAGCTTGATGCCGTCCAGCTCGAACATTTTCTCGTACTGCCTGAGGAGGGCGTTCTTGGGCTCGGTGAGAATACGTTTGAGGGAATCGCGGTCCAGCTGGTCCAGATAGGTGATAACCGGGAGACGGCCCACAATCTCGGGGATAAGGCCGTAGGCCCTAAGGTCCATGGCATCTACATACTCCAGCAGGTTGTCCTTGTCTATGCGCTGCTTTTCCTCGGCGCCAAAGCCGATGATCTGGGTGTTCTTGCGCTGGGCAATGTGCCGCTCGATGCCCTCGAAGGCGCCGCCGCAGATGAAGAGGATGTTGCTGGGGTCCACATGGATGAACTCCTGGTGGGGATGCTTCCGTCCGCCCGGGGGCGGG
>DGHE01000054.1:0-1166 GCA_002392525.1 Bacteroidales bacterium UBA3856
TCCATCAAGTGGGAGACCACCCGCATGGCGAACATCGGCCTGGATATCGCGTTCCTCAAGAACGACCTCAATGTTTCCTTCGACTACTTTAACAACCGCACCCGCGACATCCTGGTGAGCCTGCCGGTTCCCGGTCTGTTCGGTAACGGTGCCCCTACCTCCAACGCCGCTACGGTGGCCAGCCAGGGTTGGGAACTCTCCGTGAACTACCACTTCCGCACCGGCGCCGTGAACCACAACATTGCCGGCAACATCTCTGACAGCTGGAACAAGGTGGTGGATACCAAGGGCGAAACCCTCTACTATGGCTACGACGTGGTTTCCGTAATCAAGGAAGGCTACCCGCTCTATTCCTACTATGCTCTTCGCAATAACGGTCTCTTCCAGAGCGACGAGCAGGCTGCCTCCAGCCCTCACCTCGAGGGCATCGTTCCCCGCGCTGGTGATATCCGCTACGTGGACAAGAACGGTGACAAGGTCATCAACGACGACGACCGCTTTGTAGTGGGCAACGACTTCCCCCGCTATACCTTCGGTCTTTCCTACAATCTGCAGTGGAAGGGATTCTTCTTCTCTGCCTTCCTGCAGGGCGTGGGCATGCGCAGCCGATGGATGAGAGGCGAGGCCGTGGAAGCTTTCCACAACAACAACGAAGGCCCCGTGCTGGACTTCCATGTAGACCGCTGGACGCCGGTGAACACCGATGCTTCCTACCCTCGTCTCACGATGGGCAGCGAGTCGGCCAACAACGCCACCAAGTCTGACTTCTGGATTCAGAACGCCGCCTACCTGCGCCTGAAGAACGTGCAGCTGGGTTACAACTTCCAGGGCGACTGGATGAAGAAGATCCGCCTCAGCAGCCTCCGGGTATACGGCAGCATCGAGAATGCCCTTACCCTCTCCTCCATGCGCGGCGGCTGGGATCCCGAGTACAATGCCGACGGCAGCGGCCGTGCCTATCCCGTGGCCCGCGTGTATTCCTTCGGTCTCAATGTTAAATTCTAGAGTGTCATGAAAAAGATTATCTATACTTTGAGTGCCCTGGCCCTCACCCTGAGTGCCTGCGTACCGCTGGATACGCCCCCGTACGACCGTGAGACCGACCTCACGTTCTGGTCTGAGGACAAGAATGCGGCCGAGGAAGCCCTCAATACCTGCTATACCTA
>DGHE01000054.1:1276-17993 GCA_002392525.1 Bacteroidales bacterium UBA3856
GTCAAAGGCGGCCAGAACCAGGCCATCGGCAACGGCAAATACGGCACGTCCGACGGCTATGTCTATGATGTGTGGAACCGCCACTATGCCGGTATCCGCGCCTGCAACGAGCTCCTGAAGAACATCGACCTGGTGCCTGAGCTCTCCGACGAGCTCAAGGCCCGCTACGTGGCCGAGGCCCGTACGCTCCGTGCCTGGAACTACTACGAGCTGTATGTGCGCTTTGGCGGCGTTCCTTACCTGACGGAGCCCATCAGCATTGCCGAGGCCCGCAAGGCTACCCGTGAGACGGCGGCCGCCATTGCCGCCCACATCGAGGAGGAACTGGAAGAGGTCATCGCTTCCAATGCCCTGCCTGCTTCCTACGGCGCTGCCGACAAGGGCCGCGTGACCAAGTGGACGGCTGCTGCCATCCTGGCCAGGACCTACCTCTTTGAAGGCAAGTTCGAGAAGGTCCGGGACATTACCGCCACTATCATCTCCGAGAGCGGCATCTCCCTCTATCCTTCCTACAGCGGCCTCTTTACCGTAGCCGCCGAGAACTGCGACGAGATCCTTCTCTCCACCCAGTACATGACCGTCTCCCGCGAGCAGAACATCATGTACAACACCCTTCCTCCGTCCATGGGCGGCTATTCCAACCTGGCTCCGCTGAAGTCTCTTGTAGACAGCTATATCATGCTCAACGGCAAGGCTATTGACGAGGAAGGTTCCGGTTACAGCGCCGCTGATCCCTGGAGCAACCGTGATCCCCGCCTGGCTGCTACCGTGATGTATCCCGGCAACAGCTACCCCGTGAGCGGCGGAACCGTGGAGCCCGACTGGGCCGGCCGCGATGCCTTCAATTCCACCTCTGACGTAACCCCTACCGGTTACTATATCCGCAAGTGGTGGGACAACACTTACCGTCTCACCCTGCAGTCCAGCCTGAACGCCATCATCATCCGCTATGCCGATGTCCTTCTGATGAATGCCGAGGCTCACGCCGAGCTGGGCACCCTGAACGAGACCGTTTGGAACGCCACCATCCGCAAGATCCGCGAGCGCGCCGGCTTCACGGAGGCATCAGCCCTCGATTTCCCTGCCTCGGGCAACCTCAAGGCGATTGTGCGCAACGAGCGTCGCGCCGAGCTTGCCTTCGAAGGCTCCCGCCGCATCGACATCATCCGCTGGAAGACTGCCGAGACCGTGCTCAATGGCTGGTGCCACGGCATGTACACCGGTGAGACCGTTGGAACCGACGACGGTTTCGTGCGCATTGAGCAGCGCCAGTTCGACCCTGCCAAGCACTATCTGTGGCCCATTCCCCAGAAGGAACGTGACCTCACAGCCAACAATCTGGAACAGAACCCCAATTGGTAGCAGATTATGAAAAAGATTACACTTTTGCTCAGTGCTTTGCTGGCCCTTGGAGCCTGCCAGAAGCATTATGAATTCAATACGGAGTTCACCATGCCCACTTCGCTGGACAGCCCCAGTGCCGTGAGCCTGGACGTGACCTCCACGCAGACCGTCGTCCTCTCCTGGGAAGGCGGAAAGGCTTCCGATGGTGGCCTTGTGCTCTACGAAGTCCTCTTTGACAAGGAGGGCGGCGACTTCTCCAGCCCCGTGGACGTTCGTAAGAGCGACCAGGGCGCCCTTCCCCAGCTCACCCTCTCGCACGCCGAGCTCAATGCCATTGCCCGCAAGGCCGGCATCAAACCCAACGAAAGCGGTACCCTCATCTGGACGGTGAAAGCCTCCAAGGGCGGAGTGTCCCGCATCCTGGAAGGTCATGGAACCATTATCATCACCCGCGGCGAAGGCATTGACAACATGCCCACGCAGCTGTTCGTGGCCGGATCGGCCGCTTCGGAGGCCGGACAGGAGTTCCGCGTGGCCGAGGAAGGCGTATACGTGATTGTAACCCGCGTGAAAGCCGGCAACCTGCACTTCAGCTCGCTCAAGGAAGGCGGCGACGTGTTCTATGCGACGGCTTCCGGCAAACTGGTGGAAGGCGAAGGCGACTATACCGTCTCCGAGGCCCCCGCTACCGGTCTTGCCCGCATCACCGTCAACTTTAACACGCTGGGCCTTTCCATGGAGACCATCGCAACCGAGATCCACGCCCAGTGGGAAGCCACGCATGCCGATTTCGCCGTGCTGGAATACCAGGGTGACGGCGTGTTCTCCGGAGAAGGCGAGGCCGTATTCCTGGGCCCCGGCCGTGACGGAACGCCCGACTGGTGCAGCTGGGTGGAAGAGCGCTACTCCTTCATCGTGAACATTGACGGCAACAACGTCCGCTGGGGCTCCTTCGAGGGCGGCAACGCCTTCACGCCCACCGGAGAAGACAGCTTCTACTATATCAAGGAAGCTCCCATCGCCGACTGGGACGGTCTGTGGAAGATGGACCATGCCCTGGATCTGAAGATGGTACGCGCAACCGTCTACACCAACAAGGACAACCAGTTCACCCATATGGTGGAGCAGGCCGGCGAGATTGTCTACGAGCAGCCCACCTCTACACCTTCCGCCCTGTACCTGAGCGGTACCGCCGCAGAGGCCGATGGACAGGCCTTCCGCAAGGACGGTGACAAGTTCATCATCTACACCAAGCTCAATAATGGAACGCTTTCCTTCGTGGACGGCGACGGCGTCAAGTACTTCCTCCAGGGAGAGAACGACCTCTACATTGGCAAGCGCACCAGCGACGTGACGGCCTCCGAAGAAGTGTCCCGCATTACGGTGGACTTCGCTTCCAAGAAAGCGACGTTTGAGAAGGTAGGAACCAGTGTGCGCATGATCTGGGGCTGCAACTATGACACTGTCATCGAACTCACCTACCAGGGCCAGGGCAAGTTTGCCGGCGAAGGTGAGGTGGTGTTCGTGGATCCCGCCAAGTCTGAGACCAACCCGCCGTCCTGGCTGAGCTGGGTAGAGGAGCGCTACTACTTCATTGCCACCGTTGAAGGAACGGAAGTATGCTGGGGCCGCCTGGACAGCGAGTCCGCGGAACGTCCCGACGGCGAAGTGACTGAGACCTTCTACGACATGGGCGAGTTTGCCTGGGACCAGTGGTCTCACCTTTGGAAGATGGGCTCTGCCTTTGACGGCAGCACGGTATCGGCCACCATCAACACCAACGACAACGGCCACTTCAAGCACAGCTTTGTGAAACAGACGGCCGATCCTTTCCCGCCCACGACGGCTCCCTCCGCCCTCACGCTTGAAGGGACGGCTGCCGAGGAGGCAGGCCAGGCTTTCCGCAAGGTGGAAGACGGCGTGTTTGTGATTTACACGCAGCTCAAGGCCGGCGCGCTCTCCTTCAAGGGAGACGGCAAGACCTACTTCCTGGGAGACAGCGGTCTCCTGCAGGGTGAAGGTTCCTACGCCGTTACGCTGGATGCTCCTACGGTTTACCGTGTTACGGTTAACTTCAAAACTACGTCTGTAACCCTTGAGACCGTAGATAAAGTGAATTTCGTGTGGGGCTGCAACGAGTGCTCTCCCTTTGCCATGAACTATGCCGGCAAGGGCGTCTGGAGCGGAACGGGCAAGGTGGAATTCATTGAGCCCGGTGACCCGCAGTTCAACCGCGCCACCTGGCTCTCCTGGGAAGAGGAGCGCTACCGCTTCCTCATCACCCTGGACGGTGCGGCCGATGCCACCGAGTGCTGGGGCATCCTGGACGGCGTGGACAAGGAATATCGGCCCGACGACGAGCGCTTTACGGCGGGTGACGACTTCTGGAAGTGCGGCGAATTCGCCCGCGGCGGCCAGTGGGAACACCTGTGGAAGATGGCAACTGAAATGAACGGACAAACGGTTACCATTACCGTGAATACCAACAAAGACGGTGTGATGGTACATTCCGTTACCAAATAGAATGGTTGGTTAATAATTATTGTGAGGACTGTCCCGGTTCCTTTTCGGGATCCGGGACAGTTTTATTAACTTTGGAAAATGAAAACAAGAAAGCTTATCACCGGCATCCTCATGGCACTCTGGTCCTGCTCTCCCACTTCCTGCACAGACCCTTCCAAGGAGGAATTCATCCCCGGCGGAGAGACAGGTGGAACGGAAGGGGGAAAAACCACGGAGATTGTCTGGCATGAGCGCGCCTACGACACGTATCTTGCCATTGAGAAACTCTATGGAATTACTTCCGGCTCCACGGCCGGCTTCTTCAACGAGAACTATCCCAAGGGTGCGGGAGACCTCAGCGCCTCTTTCCTCTGGCCCTATGACGGTCTCATGAGCGGCGTGGCCCTTCTGAACAAGCTGGGCTACGAAGTGGGGTATGCTGCCAAGATCGAGCGCTACGAGGCCTACTACCGCAACCTGTCGGTGGGCGGCTACGGCTCCCAGACCGACGGCCGTAACGGTGGGGGAGACCGCTTCTATGACGACAATTCCATCATCGGCCTCAATCTGGTAGAAGCCTATAAGCAGCTCAAAGACAGCAAGTACCTGGAGCGCTGCGCCCGCATCGTGAAGTTCCTCAAAAGCGGGGAGGACGATGTGCTGGGCGGCGCCCTCTGGTGGTGCGAAGGCCAGAAGAACAAGCCCGGGAACGGAGACTCCAACAAGCCCGCCTGCGCCAACGGATATGCCCAGTGGTTCCTCCTCAGCTACTACGACATTTGCCCCGCAGGGGAGAAGGCCGATGTCCTTGCCTTCGCCAAGCGCCTGTATGCCTGGGAACGTGAGAACCTTCTGGATCCCTCTGACCAGACGTACTGGAACGACCGCAATGCCGACGGCAGCATCAACAAGACCAAATGGACCTACAATTCCGGAGCCATGATTGCCGCCGGAGCGCGCCTGTATCACATTACCGGCGAGAAGCATTATCTGGACGAGGCCATCGCCACGGCTAAGGGCGCTTACAACTACTATGTTAAGAGCCGCGACAAAATGGGCCTTGCCTATCCGCTCAACGACCCTTGGTTTACGGTGAAACTCATCCGTGCCTACATGGAGCTTCAGCCGGATTTTGCTACGGCGTCCGAGTACATCAAAATCTTTACCAAGAACCTGGACTATGCCTGGGAACATGCCCGTCAGCAGAACGGGCTGTTCTACGAGAACTGGAGCGGAAGCGCCAACCAGGACCGTGACAAGTCGCTCCTGATGCAGGATGCTGCGCTGGAGTCGCTCGCTGCCATTGCCTTGTATAACAACGAACACAAATAACAGAAGATGAAACTGACGCATATTTCCCTTCTGGCACTTCTCCTTGTGGCCTCCTGTGGCTCCAAGGAGGATTTGCTGGATTATGTAAACCCGAACATCGGTACGGTGCACAGCCGCTGGTTTGTGTATACGCCGGCCGCGACGCCTTTTGGCATGGCCAAGCTGGGTGCATCCACCAACGGAACCTATGGCAACGACCAGGGATGGGAGGCCGTAGGCTATGAGGACACGCACACTTCCATTGACGGATTTCCCTGTTTCCACGAGTTCCAGGTGGGCGGTCTGGCCCTCATGCCTGTAACCGGAGAGCCCATCACGGTTCCCGGCATGCTGGAGAACCCTTCCGAGGGCTGGAGATCTTCTTTTGACAAGGCCGATGAATATGCCCGCCCGGGTTACTATTCGGTGGTGCTCAAGGACTACGGCGTAAAGGCCGAACTTACGGCTACCGAGCGCGTGGGCTTCCAGCGCTTTACGTTCCAGACTCCGGGCGAGGGCCATGTTCTGGTGAATGTGGGTACCCGAATGGGCGAGAGCGGCCCCATCCGCGACGCTTACGCCAAGCTGGAAGGAAACATTCTGAGCGGCTTTATCGTCACGGAACCTACCTACGTGCAGAAGTACCAGACGGGTGCTACGGTGTGCATGTATTTCTACGGTGAGGTGTCGGCGGTGCCCGATGGCGTATCGGCCTTCCACGTTGGCGGCGTGCGCGCATCGGCCACGGAAGTTTCCGGCCCCGGCGCGGTGCTGTCCCTGGACTATGCGCAGCCCTCCGAGGTGACGGTGAAGCTGGGCCTTTCCTACACGTCTACAGAGAATGCGAAGGCCAATCTGGAGGCCGAGGCTGCCGGACTGGACTTTGATGCCGCCCGCAAGGCTACGCAGAACAAGTGGCGCCGGGAGCTGGGTAAACTGGAAGTGAGCGGCGGAAAGCCCGAGGATCGCATCAAGTTCTACACGGGCCTCTACCACATGCTGCTGGGCCGCGGTCTCGCGAGCGACGTAAATGGTGCCTATCCCCGGAATGACGGCGGCGTGGGCCAGATTGCACTGGACGCTGCCGGAAAGCCGGTCCATAACCATTATAATACAGATGCCATCTGGGGCGGTTACTGGAACCTGACTCCGCTGTGGGCCCTGGCCTGGCCGGAGTACTATAACGACTGGGTGGCGAGCCAGCTCCTTGTTTACAAGGATGCCGGTTGGCTGGGAGACGGCATTGCCTGCAGCAAGTATGTCTCCGGCGTAGGAACCAACATGGTTTCCATCGCTTTTGCAGGTGCCTACAATAGCGGTATCCGTAATTATGACATCGAGGCCATGTACGCCGCGGCCCGCAAGGACAATCTGGAATGGAGAGGCCGCATCGAGGGCGCCGGAAAAATGGACGTGGAGCAGTTTGTGAAAAACGGCTATGTCCCGTATGTGTCCGACCCCGGTTTCGTGGCACACAGCGGCGGCGCGACGTTCTCTGTTTCGCATACGCTGGAATACAGCTTCAGCGCCTACGCTACGGCACAGTTGGCGAAGCAGCTGGGCTACGAGGAAGATTACAAGCAGCTGATGGACCTTTCGGGCGGCTGGGCCAAGGTCTTTGACGATGATCTCAAACTGGTGCGTCCCCGTGTAAAGGGTGGTGCCTTCATCGATAACTTTGACCCGCTGGAGTCCTGGAGAGGATTCCAGGAAGGCAATGCCATGCAGTATACCTTCTTCGTGCCCCAGAACCCCGATTCCCTGGTTAGCCGCCTGGGTAAGGACGTGTTCAACGAACGCCTGGACGGTATTTTCACCGAGGCGCGCAAGAGCATCTTCGGTGGCGGAAAGACTACGTATGCCTTCTCCGGCATCAACAGCCCCTACAACCATGGTAACCAGCCCTGCCTGCACGAGCCCTGGCTGTTCAACTTCTCCGGCAAGCCTTACCTTACGCAGAAGTGGGTGCGCCTCATTTGCGACGAGTTCTACGGTATTACGGGAGAACATGGTTATGGCTACGGCCAGGACGAGGACCAGGGCCAGCTGGGCGCCTGGTATGTCCTTTCCACGATGGGTCTCTTTGATGTGCAGGGCGGCGCCCCCGCGGAGCCTACCTACCAGATCGGCAGCCCGGCCTTCGACAAGATTGTGGTTCACCTGAACCCGCTCAATGCAACGGGGAAGAAGCTCGTGATAAGGACCATCGGCAACGGCCCCGACGCCTATTATGTGCAGAAGGCTTCCTTCAACGGGAAACCCCTGGAGCAGAACTGGCTGTACCGGAAGGATATCCTCTCCGGCGGCGAGCTGGTCCTCACCATGGGCACCGAGCCTTCGGATGTGTGGAATGAATCCTGTCCTCCTGTAAAACAATAATGATGAAAAAGACAATATGGATGAGCATCGTCGCCCTCATGGCCTGCGCCTGCGGGTGTGACAATGCCTACGAGAAAATGCCGGAAGGAACAGAGCCCTCCACGGGCGGGGAAGTTGTTCCGCCGCCCGCTACGAATCCCGCCGAGGAATGGGCCGCGCTGGCCGATTCCTGCACTAACGTACTGGTCACCAATTTCCTGGATAAGACCACCGGCACGTTCTGGTCAACTCCGAACGATATCGAGAGCTCCACGGAGTATATTTACTGGCAGCAGGCGCACGCCCTGGATGTACTGCTCTATGCTGCCGGGCGCAGTGAAAGCCTGAAGGAGACGTACCTGGGCTATGCCCGCAAGTGGGTTCAGAACTATGCCAACAACTACAACCGCGACCACCGCGGGGAAGGAACGTATGGCGGCTTTTTCAATGTCTGGACCGACGACATGGCCTGGATCTGCCTTACGCTCATCCACCTTTCGGATGTGTCCGGAGATGCGCAGTATGCGGGCATTGCCAAGGAAGTGTTTGACCGGTATATCTGGTCGCGCCGCAAGAGCTACTCCGGCGGCATGGCGCTTCCCTGGACCAGCCGCGACGAGGACGTAGCCAATTTCAACGCCTGCACCAACGCTCCTTCCTGCCTGGTGGCGGCCAAGCTGCATCCGCTCTACAAGGATGGCGGGTATCTGGAGATTGCCAAAACGCTGTACCAGGCCTGCGCAGACCACATGCCCGACGAAGAGCGGGCCGAGGAACCGCCGCTTACCTATACCCAGGGTACGCTGGGCGAGGCCTGCCGGCAACTGTACCACCTGACGGGGGAGAAAAAATACATGGACAAGGCCGGAAAGGTGCTTAAGTATGCTTTTGTGAGTAATCGTTGCAACGACAGTGCGACCGGTGTGCTGCGCCACGAGGGCACCAGCATGGACCAGAGCATCTTCAAGGCGGTGCTCATTCCCTATGCCGTCAACTATGTGCTGGACGAAAAGGCCGATGCCATTACGGCGCAGGTTATCCGCGAAAAGCTCATGCTCAACGCAAAGACGCTGGGGAAGCATCTGGACCGCAACCAGTACCCGCGCATGTACTGCGACTACTTCTGGGGTACAACCTTTGCCGGCGGCAATGCCTCCATGGGTGCTCAGACCAGTGGTGCTTCGCTTATGGAAGGCGTTGCGAGGATGATGAGGTAAGCCTCCCTTACCGGAAAAACCGTTTGATGAGTTTTCGGGCGTTAAGCCTGAAGAAAATATTCTCGAGGAAGTTCGGCCGCTGGAAATTGATGCGAACCACCAGATCCAGCAGGGCGAACTTCCCTGCTTTTGCATCCAGGGCGCGATGGTCTTCCTTGCCCGAATAGGCAGTGGCGAAAGCATCCCAGAAACGATGGAATTGATCCTCGGTGAGGTGGAAGATATCCTGCACCATTTTTATGGGTGCATAGATGTAGCAGATCATGTATAGGTGCCCAATGTCAAACATGGGGTCCCCGTGGGCAAAGCGGTCCAGGTCTATCCAGTAATATTTGTCACCCGCCTGCACCAGATTGCCCATCTGGAAGTCTCCGTGGATGCAGGTGTCGGCGTCGGGGATGGTATAGGCAAAGGCCCGCACGCGCTCTTTCTCTTTCCTGGTAAGGAACTTGGCCTCGTTGAGTATGTTCAACAGCTGCTCCTTCCGGCTGGGGAAACGGTCGGTGGGGCAGGGGGTTGAAAAGAGCTTCCTGCCTTCTTCGCATAGTACGCGGGCCATTTTTTCCGTGCTGGAAGGGTCCTCGCTGCAAATGCGGGAAAGGGATTTCTTTCCATGGATGCGTTCCTGCAGCGTGCCGTAAAGGTTTCCAATTTCTACAATCTCCTGCATCCTGGGCGTCGTAAGCCCTAAGCTTTCGACATTTTTGCTGACGTTATATTCGTGCGCGGCATTGGGCAGGTTGTTGATGCGCTCCTTGTCGATTTTCAAAATCAGGTCTGGCATCTCGGGATTGATGTAGACGGATCCATTGCCGCCTTCACCCACTTTTTGCCATTGGGAAAGGTCTATCTGTTTCATGATTATACGCGGATATGGTCTCCAATAAACAGGTTGATTGAGGTGAGAATCTTCTTGTTCTGGAGATAGGGAAGGTTTACGTGGTAAGCCTGGGGCCAGAGGCAAATGGCCTCACCTGCCATGATCTGAGCAATACGGGACATCTTTTCCTTGAGCTCGGGCGTGTTCCATTTGGCACCGAAGTAATGCTGCCCCATGTAATCATAGAACTGCCTCAGCATTTTACGGTCCATGTGGAAGAGTTTCTTCAGGAGGGGATTGGGAGCGTAACCGCTCATGTGGGAAAGGCGGTTGAAATCCAGCATAGGGTCTCCGTATCCAAAATCTCCGAGGTCTATCCAGTATATTTTTCCGTCGGCCATGATAATGTTGCAGGGATTGATGTCTCCGTGAAGACATGTAGTGGCGGGTTCCAGTTCGTCAATGTAATGAACGAGCCTTGTTTTGATGTCTTCCGGAAGTTCCATGCTGTCGGTAATGATTTCTCTGGTGCGGAGGGCGACACTGTCAAAAATCTCGGTATTGCACGGCATCGCGTGAAGCGCTTTCGTGTATTCGGCCGTTATCACAGCCATTTCCTCGATACGTTCGGGAGCATCGGCGATAATCCTTCCGAACGATTTTTTACCGTAGATGCGCTCCATCGTCATGCCGTAGCGGTTACCGTCTGTCACAAACTCATAGGGTTTGGCCGATGGTATACCCATATCGTATACGGCTTTGGAACGCTGGAATTCCAAATAGGTATGTTGGGCGGTGATGGTGGGTTTGTTGAGTTTGAGCACAATGGAGTTGTCGCTCTTATGGTAGTACGATTTTCCAAAACCGCCGCCACCAAAGGGTACCCATTCCTCCAGATTAATGGTCTTTGCATTCATAGTCATAGGTTTAGGTCCAGCAGGACTGTTTGCTCTATTTTATGAGAGCTAAAGTATAAATAAAAAAGAAAAATCGTGGTCCATCTGCCAAAATTGTAATAAGAATATCATTTTTGAAACACTTTGTACAACTATTGTCCACATCTCACCAGCCCCCCAATCGGGCATTTTCGCCGTTTTTGTTCGATTTCCCGTTTACCTTGGCGCCAAATCGAGCTTTTAGAGGGCCGCATAGTGAGTGAGGGGCCGCATAGTAAGTCTACTGCGGGAACTTGACAGTTTTGGTCAAGTTACCGTCAAAAACGGCCTTTTTTGCGGGTAACCGGACTTAATTTGTCAAGTTACCCGCAGTGGGGGCACTTTTGAAACTTCCCAGCACCGCCGCTTCGACGAACCTCACAAAAAGCCCTCCCGGCCAGGAAATCGTATCGTTCACTACTGGGCTGGCAAACCGAGAATGACTTTTTCGGCGGGATTGGAATTACTTGAGAGCCAGTAGACGCCATTTTCCTCTTTGTCTACCGTGAGATCCACATTTTCGATGTAGCCATCCACGGCAGGATTGACATTCTGCAGGATGTTGACACTATGCGTTGAGCCCATCATCATGTATCCGTAAACCGTGATGCTGACGAACTTGTTGTTGGCCGGATTCATGAAGACATATTGATTGCTGTAGCCGGTATCCACTTCCAACAGCTGGTGCTGGCCCTTGACATAGTTCCATTCGAGTCCCATGAGGCCGTACACGCCGGGAAGGCCCATTTCCTGGGAACTCTTTCCCTTCTGGGTTACGTGTACCTTCTGGGAAAGGCCGGCCGCTGAGGAAGTGAAGAGGATATCGGCCTCCCTTGCTGCGGTGGATGTATTCTCGGATGCGGAGAAGGTGTAGCGGTCCGTGGACATGGATTTGGTTACGACAGGGGTGATCCAATCGGCCTGCCCGGGGATGCTCATATCCACTTCTACGTTGTGCGTTACGTCCACGCTGAACGTGCCTCCCGTGCTCTCCAGCACAAAACTGCCGGCACCCAGGATGAGGGTGGGGGAAGTGGCTTCCTGATACACCGTCACTGTTTCTTTTCCCAGCGAGCTTGATATGGCAATCCGGCCTTCGCGGGGCGCTGTATCTTCGTTGGCGTCCACGGAGAAGGTGAGTTTGTGCGACGTGATGGCTTTGGTGCCGGCCTCGTGCAGCCAATCGGCCCCCATCTCAATCTCGTAGGTAAATTCGATGTTCGTTCGTACCGTCACTGTGAAAGATCCGGCCTCTTTGCCCAGTTGGGTTTTGGAAGCCGATACCACAAGGGCATCGGCTTGCTTCTGGGTTAAGGTAACCTGGGCCGATACGCCGCCTGCCCATATTTTGATGGTGGCGCTGCGCTCATCGCCCGTATCGTTGGCCGTAGCCGTGAGGGTTACCTTGCCGTTTCCCTTGCTGCCACTTTCGGGCGACAGGGAAAGCCATCCGTCGGCCCGGTTGTTGATGGGCATGGCCTTCCAGGCATCGGTGGCGGTAAAGGTTACGTCTACCGATCCTCCTTCGGCACCCAGTACCGGAGTGGGAGTGGATGTAAGCGTTACGACAGCCTCCGTTACATCGGTGGAGCCGCCAGAAGGAGATTCTTTGGGGCTGCAGGAAAATGCAAACGCCAGGATAATAAGTATCGATATCTTCTTTTTCATAGGGCCAGGCAATTAAAGGACAGTAATGTGGATGGATACAGTCTCCGTAAAGTCACCCGTGAGGACGGCGTCAATCCTGTGCTCGCCGGCAGTGAGGGTTACACTCTCGCCCTGCACTGGGGTTCCGTCCATCTTCCACTCAATCTGCTTATAGTTCCGGATGGGGCTGGTTACCACCTTGAGGGGAAGGATATCCCCGGCCTTCAGCGTCCCTGCGGGCATTTCGATGGAGGCAAAACCCAGGTCCCGGAGCGTAGCTGTCTCGTGAACGTACGTCCTGCTGGTTATGGTAAAGCCGATAATGGCATTGCCATTATCCCAGCTCCAGTCCAGCGAAGGCTGCACCCACGATAAACCGCCCGGCGAATCAGTAGAGAAGCCGTAGTACATGTACAAGCCTCCTTCGGACGCAGGGCCGCCGTCGGTGTACATGATATATTCTGCATTTGCCTTCTTGACCAGATAGCCGATGTACAGGTCAGTACCGGCCGGAATGGTATAGGGCTCATTCAACGTCACCTGATTCGCCGGCAAGGTATAAAGATTTGTGTCCACATTGTACACCTGCTGTACCCGCACCCTCCGGTCCAATCCGGCGTCGATGAAAACCCACACCTCTTCTCCGGAGGCTCCGGTAGAGAAGGAGATGGATTTAATCTGCCGTCCCACGAGGCTCTCCAGTTCGGCGGCCGTGTAGTGCAGGGCTACGGTGTAGTCGAATCCCACCTGATGCCCCCAGGCAGCAGCTGTCGTCAGCGGCAGTTTCGCTTTGGAATACAATACATCCGTACCGCCCTGGATGATCGGAGTAAGCGAATAATCCCTGTTAATGCATTGCCACACCTCCAGGTTCTCTTCCTGAGGAAGATAGTTTTCGGCGAAGACAGACAGTGTTATATCTTCCGGAACGGAGGCATCCAGCGAGAAACTGAAGGTGCCGTCATAGGATGTCGTCGTCTCCATGAGGGCCGATGGACGGAGACTCTCAAGCGACAGCAGGCGCGCGCCGTGTGGTGCCGATGTTCTTTTGGACAGAAGAAGCGTAGCTTCGTTGATGGGATTTCCGTTACTGCCAGTCACCTTTCCTTTGATAATCCTTTCTCCAACGGTAAGTGTGAAGGAAGCCGTTCCGCTTGTGCTGCTGTACGTAATGTCATCCAGGCGGAAAGGCTTAACGCCGTCCCAATCCTGCAGCTCATAGCTGCTGACATGATAACTGGTTTCCCAGAAATCGCAGTAATTGGATGTCGGGAAAGTGAGGAGGTTGAAAAAGTAGGATTTGTTGCTGGAGTCGTTGATGGGGACGCCCGACACAAACAGGTAGGGGTCCGGAATCAGGAGATAATCCAGGGGATGGTCTGCGTAGGCATTAATCCGGTATCCCCACTGCCAGTGCTCCATGGCTTTGTAATCCCGGACATAACGGTCCGAGCAGTCAATGTGGTAGATGATCATGCCGGCGGCAAGGGACTTGTCCCATCCCTGCCCGGTGCGCACTTCCGGGATAAAGAATTCACCACTTTTAGAACTGGGAATCCTGTAAAGCTTGCCTGCATCCAGGCCCTGGAGGGTATGCTGTCCCGGCTTCAGGTCTTCAAACTCCGTGATATATCCGAGGAGGAATCTCTCATAGGAGCTCAGCCGGCATGGCACATAGCCCCCGCTCAGATGGTTACCGCTTGCCATGAGGTTCCAGCAATAGGGATGGTCTGCCCTGCCGTCTTCTTCGTAATTGACATCGTACAAATCCGGCAGGCCCAGGACATGGCCAAACTCATGGCAGAAGGTACCAATCCCACAGCGCTTCTCTCCTTCATTGCCCGTGTATTCCGAGGAACAGGCGTATGATCTGGCCTTCACGCCATCGTACGCGGTATTATCCGACAGCGTGCTCTTATGCGGCCAAATGGTGTTGGCGTCGCCTCCGCTCGACTGTGCATATCCCGGATAAATCATATAGACGTTGTCGATATAACCGTCCGAATCCTGGTCGTACTGGGAAAAGTCAATCTGTGGGTCAAGCTTTTCAAGGGCACGAGTCAGTGTCTTCTGCGCCATTTTAGAATGGTCGGAGTCATCATTTTCCGGGAAATCTGTCCAGCCAAAGTCTACAGTGACAGGCCCCACGACGTCAAAGACGGGGGAAAAACGTCCGCTGGAAGCATCTTCATAATAATCACGGGCCGAGCCTATGGAATTGTAGTCGGAAAAACCGTTACTGTTCAGCGACCGGTCTGTATACTCGGCTGCGCCGTATCCGAAGGAATTGTCACTCCACTGGACCAGGATGACAAGAATATGGGGAGAGCCCCAGCCGATGCGGGTGACGCCAGCCCGGCCGTTTCTCATCAAGTCCCTGTCCCGCTCTTCCCGGCGGGCTTTTGCTCGTCTCAGGGCCGACGGACTGTGCCTGACCACTCCTGCCGGCTTCCACCATCCTGCTTCATCCCGGACGTACTGCGTCTTGCCGTCTTCGGATGTGTACCAGCTGTAGTACTCATCTCCATGGAGGAGCAGGGTAATGTGGCTTCCGTCCGGTTGTTTCATGCGAATGGGGTCTGGTGTGGCCGGATTGCCGCAAAGATACGGGGCGGAGAGAACGGCCACCAGTAGGGCCAGAAGTAACTTTCTCATAGTTAGCGTCTTTTGAATCGTTACAAATATATATAAATCTTGCAAATTCAAAAAATTATTCTCGATTCTTGCCTGTGAAGTGTAATTTTACGATTGTTTTATCTACGCCGCCACCCCGCTGCAGTTTCCAATAGAAGTAGTGCATCTGACAGACGTCGCGCTTTAGCCCTTCCCTTCAATATAAAATCGGACAGAATCGCGCATTTTTGCCGATTTTCCGTTTACCTTGACGCCAAATTGTGCTTTTAGAGGGCCGCATAGTGAGTGAGGGGGCCGCATAGTAGTAAGCCCACTGCGGGTAACTTGACAGTTTTGGTCAAGTTACCCGCAGTGTGGGCACTTTTGCAACTCCCCAGACAGCCGATGTACGTACAAAAAAACGGCATTCCAGTGCGGTTTCGATGTACGTACATCGGTAGCCGTGGCGCTATCACACTGACAATCAGCGCGTTAGATTAACTGACGGGTATGAATAGCACACCCGTCAGTTAATCTAATCGTCTAGTATTCAACTATTTAAGCGCCACAAACAGCCGCTTTGACGAACCTCACAAAAAGCCCTCCTGGCAGCGGCCGTCATTAACCAGAAATGTCACCATCACCAACAAAAATGTCAATTATACCAGCAAAAACGGCAAAATTGCCCGATTTCGGGGAGGGGTGCGGTTTATTTGGTGGGGGTGATATGGAGCACGAGATACTCCGAACGGGAACCGATGCGGATTTTCGGGCCCCAGATGCCGAGGCCGGAGCTGATGTAGTACTGCGTGTGGCCTTTTTCGTACGGTCCCCAGGCCTTTTCGAAAATGGCGTCGGTTACCCAGGAGATGGGCCAGGCCTGACCGTGGTGCGTGTGGCCGCTGAACTGGAAATCGATGCCGGCCTCCTGCGCCTCTTCAAGGTGCACGGGCTGATGGTCCAGCAAAAGCGAGAAATGGCCCGTGGAAGGGACAAGCTCCTGGAGCGGGGCGCGATGACGGCGGCTGTAGTCGTCCCGGCCGATGATATCGACCCCCTCAAAATGCGCCACGGAGTCTTTTAGAAGCGTGATACCGGCACTGGACAAAAACCTTTCGGAGTCCTCTGCGCCGCCGATGTATTCGTGGTTGCCCATGACGGTATAGGCAGGAGCCGTGAGGCGGTGGAATTCATCGGCAAAATGCAGGTCCTCGAGGGGCTCGGTGGAAATGTCCACGATGTCTCCGCCGAAGAGCACGAGGTCTGGCTTTTCGGCATTGATGAGGTCTATCCAGCGGGCAAGTTCTGCCTTTCGGTTACTGTAGCCGATGTGAAGGTCGCTGGCAAGCACTACCTTAAGGGGTCTCTTAAGGGGCTTTTCGGTCTTGACCGTAATTTCCTCACGATACTTGTGCCTGTAGTGGATGCCGCCCGCGATCATCACGGCAGCAACAATGCCCGTAATGGATAGCAGCGCGGTAAGGTTCCCGTTCAGAAGGCCCTTCGGAAGGAGCTTGCAGAGCGTGGCGATATCGGCCAGAGCGAAAACGATAAGAAGATACGCAAACGCTATGAGCCAGGGCTGCCCCACCTCGTAAAGCGCCACCACGGCCGGGTAGGGGAGTCGCTTGCGAAGCAGCATGCTGGCAAACGCCGCCACCATCCACATGAGGAACAGGCCCGCTACAAGATATTTGAAGACATCGGCCCCCGGCGTAATGCGCCACAGGTGCCAGGTGGCATATCCCACCAGTGTAAAGAATACAAATACAATCATTAACATCGGAGTCACTCGTGAGCAAAAATTGTGCTACTTCCGGTGCATCGATTCCCCGTACGCCCTAACCCCCAATCGGACAAAAACGGCAAAAATGCGCGATGCACGGTGATGCACTCGTGCCGACGCTAATTTGATTTGCCGCGTTGACACCGAATGTGCCCTGTGTGCATTCTGCGCGTCAACGCGGCAA
>DGHE01000073.1:0-1553 GCA_002392525.1 Bacteroidales bacterium UBA3856
CGTCGTAGTTGGTGGCCATGAGGATCTTGGGCCGGGCCCTTTTGCGGAAGACCATCTGCTCCTCGTTGAGGGCGTCGCGGATGGAGGCTACGTTCTGCTGCAGTACCAGTTTATAGAGCAGCGGAAGATAGGTTGAGTAGTAACGCACCGAGTCCTCTACCAGCAGGATGCACTGCACGCCGCTTTCGAGGATATCGGCCGGGGCGTTCATGCTGTCTTCCAGCAGTTTGATGATGGCAATGATGAGGTCTGTGCTTCCGTTCCAGTTGAAGATATAGTCCATGGAACTATGGTCCCGCTTCTCCAGCTGGCGGTAAACCTCTTTTGAAAAGGAAGTGAGCAGCACCACTGGCATGTCGGGGCTCACTTCCTTCATCTGGGTGGCGAAGTCGAACACGTCCACCTCGCCTACGTTATACAGGGTGATGACCAGGTCCCAGCGCTCACCGGCAGCCAATTTATCCAGGGCTTCGCGGGTAGACGACACCCGCTCGAAGACGGGCGGACCGCTCAGGTTGAGTTCTGTGTACTCCTGCGCGATGCGCATGTCCAGCCGGCCGTCTTCCTCCAGCGAAAAGTTGTCATAGTTGTTGCAGACCAGCAGAATCCTCCGGATTCGGCGGGCCATGAGCGCTGTTGTAGGGATCATACGAGTCCTTGGTCTGTCATGGCGCCGGCCACCTTGATAAAGCCGGCCAGGTTGGCGCCTTTTACGTAATTGACGGTTCCGTCTTCCTCGGTGCCGTACTTGACACAGGCGGCGTGGATATCCTGCATGATGCGGTGCAGGTACTGGTCCACTTCCTCTGCCGTCCAGTGCTGACGCATGGAGTTCTGACTCATCTCGAGGCCGCTGGTGGCTACGCCGCCGGCGTTGGAAGCCTTACCCGGGGAGTACAGCAGACCGGCACCCTGGATAATGCGGATGGCATCGGGGGTGGTGGGCATGTTGGCTCCCTCGGCTACGCAGATGGCACCTCCCTTTACGATGTTCTCGGCATCGGCCGCCTCAATCTCGTTCTGCGTGGCGCAGGGGAGGGCGATGTCGCAGGCAATTTTCCAGGGACGTTCTCCGGGGAAGTACTGGGCACTGGGATATTTGACGGCGTATTCCTTGATACGGCCGCGACGGATATTCTTGAGTTCAAGTACGTAGGCCATCTTCTCTTCGTTGAGGCCTTCGGGGTCGTAAATGAAGCCGTCGGAGTCTGAGAGGGTCTGGACGGTGGCGCCCAGGCGCATGGCCTTCTGGGCCGCATACTGGGCTACGTTTCCGGAACCGGAAATGTTCACTTTCTTTCCTTTAAAGCTTTCCCCGCGGGTAGCGAGCATTTGTTCGGTAAAGTAGCAGAGGCCGTAACCGGTGGCTTCCGGGCGCAGCAGGGAGCCGCCCCAGGCAAGGCCCTTACCGGTGAGGGTGCCGGTGAATTCGTCTCTGAGGCGTTTGTACTGACCAAAGAGGTAGCCAATCTCGCGGCCGCCTACGCCGATGTCACCGGCGGGAACGTCGGTGTCCTGGCCGATATGGCGCTGGAGCTCGGTCATAAAGCTCT
>DGHE01000073.1:1608-3751 GCA_002392525.1 Bacteroidales bacterium UBA3856
AGCTCTGGCAGAAGCGCATGACTTCTGCGTCGGAGCGGCCACGAGGGTTGAAGTCCGAGCCACCCTTGGCGCCGCCCATGGGAAGGGTGGTGAGGGCGTTCTTGAAGGTTTGCTCGAAGGCCAGGAACTTCATGATGGAGAGGTTCACGCTGGGATGGAAGCGGATGCCGCCCTTGTACGGGCCGATGGCGCTGTTGCACTGCACACGGAAGCCGCGGTTCACCTGAACTTCTCCACGGTCGTCCATCCAGGGGACGCGGAAGATGATGATGCGCTCCGGCTCGACGATGCGCTCCAGGATTTTCTGGTCCATGAGCTGGGGGTAGGCGGTGACATACGGTGCCACGCTCTCCACGACTTCGCGGACGGCCTGGTGGAATTCGGATTCTCCGGGGTTGCGGGCGATGACCTGCCCCATGAAACCTTCGATGTAATTGCGGGTAAAGTTGTCCATAAGAGAGGAATTTATACACTACTTATCCGCAAATATATCGATTAATACGATATATTCAAAATTTTTATTAAGTATTTATTGCAGTGCGACGAAAACGGGTTTTTCGACGCTTATGCGGCGCCCCGTGTCGGAGAGAAGACCCGTTTTGCAATTACGGCGGTAGAACTCGATGGAGTCATTGTCCCGGCAGGCCACGATGACCTCGTTTTCGGTGACGGCGAAGTTGCGGGGATGGGGACCGGTAAGCTGGTAGCCTGCGTAGGTGAGGAGGCCGTCGTGGGCCACCGAGAAGATGGCGATTCCGTCGTTTTTGAGGCGCAGGCTGGCATAGAGGAATTTGCCGTCGGGGGAGAAGTGAATGTCAGCGGCTCCACGGGCGTCTGCTTGATCGGCCCGCACGGTCTGCTTCATGGTGAAGACGCCGTCCTTGTAGTCGTAGACGGCGATTTTGCCGGAGAGTTCTCCAATGACGTAGAAGTGGTCTCCATCTTCGTCGAAAAGGATATGCCGGGGGCCGTATTCGATGGGTACCATAGTGGCCGTCCGGTAGTTTTCAATGCCCGTGGGCGTGAGGGTGACTTCTCCAATGGCGTCTGCGCTGAACTCGCTGAATACGAGTTTTTTACCATCCGGCGTAAAGGCGGCGCAGTGGACGTGGGGTGTACACTGGCGGACGGGATCCTGTCCGCCGACGCGGCTCACGATGAGCGAGTCCAGCGGGCCGATGCTGCCGTCTTCCCTAAGAGTATAGACGGCGAGGGTTCCTCCGCTGTAGTTGGAGACTGCAAGGCGCTGCCCGTCAGTGACCACATGGCACGGGTCTTCACCTCCTTCCGGAAGGCCGGTGGGCTGTTTGCCAAGGAGTTCGAAGCCGTTGCCGCCCCAGCGCCAGGCATAAACGGCTGCGCTTTCATCGGGCATTTCGCTGACGGCGTAGATGCGGGTGCCGTCTATGGCGAGGAAAGAGGGGTTGGGCATATCGGCCTTGGCGATTTGCTCGCCGGTTTTGTAGTCGTATGCGAAGAATCCGTCGGAGTAGGTTCCCACAAACAGGGTGCCGGTCTCCGGCCCGCAGGCTGCGGCCAGTAATACGCTAAGTGCCATTGCAATCTTTCTCATGCTGCAAAGATAAGAAAATTGAGAAATCTTTCGTATTTTTGTATGATTATGGTGCCTGAGCTGGTAGAAAAATACATTTTCCTCATGCAGACCTTCGTGGAAGCGGGGGAGGCCGGGCTTTCGTGGGCCCAGATCTGCGACCGCTGGGAGGCCCGTTATGGCAGTTCCTATCCCCGGCGCAGTTTTCTCAATCACCGCGCGGGAGTGGAGGAAGTGTTTGGCATTGCCATTACCTGCGACCGCAGCACCAACCGCTACCGGATAGACCAGGGAGAAAGTGCCATGGATAAGCGTGAGGCAGTGGATTACCTGATTAATACGTTTACCGTCAACAGCCTTTTGACGCTGGGTAAGGAGCGCCTCAGCGGCCGCGTGGCCGTGGAGGATGTGCCTTCCGGGCAGCGCTGGCTCACCGTGGCCATGCAGGCCATGCTGGACAATGCGGTTCTCAGAATCGAGTATCGCAAGTATTTGAGCGAGGAAACGGACGTCCGTACCATCCGCCCCTATGCCGTGAAGGAGTTTGCCAAACGGTGGTACCTCGTGGCCTGGAGCGAGGAAGCCGGGGCG
>DGHE01000216.1:0-755 GCA_002392525.1 Bacteroidales bacterium UBA3856
TTTTTGGTCACTTTTGGTCACCTCTTTCAAAATTTGGTCACTTTTGGTCACCTTTTCCGCTTATTATTTGAATACACCGCTGGATAATATCAACCTCTTGATAGACAAATCATTCGATAGCCACCAAGAATACACGATAGCCACCAGTTATTTAGCTCCCGCCCGAGGCACGAAAAAAGACAGCATTGACGCTGTCTTTTTTTGTGTCTTCCTGACAGAAGAAGCGGGGAACCGAAAAATTCGAATTTATCGGTCGGTCGCATAATCGTCGCAGGTCTGCAAAAATAACCTGACCTGCGACACTATACTCTCTGAGTCCACGATTTCCGTCGCAGTTCAGCCCAAAAACACAGACCTGCGACGGAAAGGACTCTGACCTGCGACATGGGAAATAAATCCCGATTTATCTAACGCTCAAAGTTAATCATTTTTTTCAGACCCTCTGGAACCAGATAGATTTTTCGGTCACTTTTGGTTGTTCTTGCACTATTCTTGCATTAAATTTGGATACCAAAATGGTATTCATTATATTTGCAAAAAAGATTTTATTATGACCGTTGTCAGCATACGTGATTTCAGGGCAAATCAAAGCAAGTATCTTGGACTGGCCGCCGGTGGGGAGAGCGTAATATTGACGTCCCGCACAGGCAGTTTCAAGATTGTGCCAATAACTGAAGATGACAGCCTTATCAGCAAGAAGGAGTTCTTTGCCCGCATTGATGAGGCTCGCAAGAGTATTGCCGAAGGTAAGGGCA
>DGHE01000216.1:858-14262 GCA_002392525.1 Bacteroidales bacterium UBA3856
TAGTCTTTAATGTACACGCTCGTTTTTGCACCTCAAGCGATAGAGGATCTGTCAAAACTGAAAAAATCTGAACCTGCCGCTTTCAAAAAAGCAGGTAAATTACTGACAGAACTTCAGGAACACCCCAAAACCGGTACAGGAAAGCCCGAGCCCCTCTCCGGAGACAGAGCGGGACAATGGTCCAGGCGCATCTCCCAGAAGCATAGATTGGTATATGAAATAGAAGAGACTATCGTGAAAGTGGATATTCTGTCCGCATATGGACACTACGAAGATAAATAGTCTTCTTGGGTCACTTCTTCTCAATTTTGCGACGGGCGCAACACGCCCCCGCTTAAAGCACACTTTTGGCCTCCTGTCCCCGGTCACCGTGCTTTAACCCCTTTCGGCGCGGATGTACGTACAAAAAAACACCAACCCAGTGCAGTTTCGATGTACGTACATCGGTAGCCGTGGCACTTATCGCACTGACAATCAGCGCATTATAGTAACTGACGGGTATACTATTTAGATGTTCTCGATCCTCATCTTCTGAGCGACACCAATGACCGAAAAAAATGCGTATCTTGCAGGCAATCAATCTTCCTTGTTATGAAAGCCACTGGAAAAATCATCTGCTGGATGCTGGGAATCGTGGCCGTCATCGTAATCGGTGTGTACTTGCTGGATTCCCGCCCTAAGTTCCCGCCTGCCGGGGATGACTGGCTCACTGAATGGGAGGCCTATGAAGACCAGACGGCCCACACGGGTATGGACGGAGGTGCTTTGGTCGTCCCCGGACTTCGGATCCGTGACCCCCGGGACGTTTGCCGGGAAGAGGAAGGCTATATACCGGATAAGTATGCGATCCGCAACGGCGGCTTCAAAATGCTGCAGTCCGGAGAGGAAATCTATGTCCGTTACGCCGACGCTCTGGAGCGCCGCAGCGTCTGGGTGCATCATAACAACAAGTGCTATTTCGTGGACGAGAGCGGCTGCAAAGCCCACGACATTTACGCCTTTGACGGGTTCTATGCCGGATCGGACGGCTCCTGGGATATGGACGTTCCGCGCCTCAAGGATGAAACCCGCGCCGTCAATGGAAAGCGGTATCGGGAAGATACGTTTCCCAATGGCTACCTTCAGTTTGAGATGGCCGATGACGGCACCGGATATGTCCAGCGGGTTGCTTCTGGCGTCCGGGAACGTTATCAAATCACCCCCTTCGGTCGCGGAACATACGCTTTGCAAAGCGTGACTGACTCTCTGATCCGAGCCCATCTGGCCCTTTTGCCGGACGGGCATACGGCCCTTCTTTCCCAGGCCGGGGATACCCGCCGGTACTCCATAAAGGACTAAAAGTCACAACTTTTAAGGATTTGTCATACAGAAATATGGGAATTGTCACCCGCCTGCCACTCCGGCAAGCGGGTGATTCGGTATATTTGCGTATGATGATTGTCATTAGTATACTCGCCGCCCTTCTGGCGCTGTACGTTCTTTGGGAGCGTTTAACGGGTAACACCTACCACGGCCTTTATTTCGGCAAGTCCAAAATCCTGGAAAAAGGCACTGCGATTCCCTTCGGGGGGAACGTCTTTATGAATTACTGGGTGGTGAAAAAGGCCCAGTTTTCTTCGAAGGAGTCCCAGAAGAACGACGCCAACCTGCTGGCTGCCTTCCTGATGAAATGGATTCAGGAGGGAAGGATCGGGGTGCTTTCCGATGCAAAACTGAACTTTGGCCCGGAGGGTCCTTTCGACGACGCCACGGAAGCGGAATTCTACAGGGCGTTTGCCCAGACCGGCGGGGAACACCTAAACCCGGGCATCGGCTCAATTACCGCCCGCGCCCAAAAGCGCGGCGAGGAACTCCTGGCCGTCCAGGGGTCCCTGGACAAGGATAAGCACCCCGTTCCGGAGCAGTATCCCCGGATGCGCCAGGTAATCGAGCTCCGGAACTTCCTGAAGGATATCGACAGGGCAGACCTCCCTTGGGAGGACTATCTGGTAACAGCCGTCCTGCTGGGCTGCGGCGTGCCGATGCGCAGCCGCGTGCCGGCAAGCCTGTCTGTCGGCCTCGATGCCGTTATCCAAATGGCCGCGTACTTCGAAGAGGCCTACCGGAATGAAAGTATGTCCAATTGGTACCAAAGCAATGGATAAACACTAGCACTGATAACTTATGAGGAATAGAAATGCCATCAAGGGGCTGCTAATGGCAGCCGTCATCGCGGGCACCGCCTGCCTGGTTTTTGATAACTGTTCCTGCGGGAAGAAGAACCGGCAAAAGGCGGTTTTGGAAGGCCATTCCAAAGCGTTTACGGCAGAGCCGTTCGAGGGTATTACCATCTCGGCCGAAGAAAACGCCCTGGACAAAGACCGCAAATTCAAGTTCCGGGAGGCTCGCCCCGCCGAGTGGAAGGTGGCGCAGAAAGCTGTGGCCGTGGACGGCGCCGTGCCTTTCTTCGTAATGGACATCGATGCCGGTCTCAAACCGGACGAAGTGCTCCCTGGCCTGTATGACGTGGCCATCGACCTAAAGGAGATGGGCGTTCCCAAGAACCTCTGGAACCGGGTGGGAGTATACCGCATCGTTAATGAGGACCAGCGCTATCGCTACCATTCGTATGTAGACCGGGACGGTGTCCTCCACTACAAGGCCAATCAGAACACGCTGGGCTGTCTGGTGCTAACGGCCGGGGCCGGCGCCTGGTGGCTTTTCAAATGGTATGTGACAAGGAAGATTATTGGGAAAGCCGGGGGGATAGTCGTGGAATGGTTGGTCCAGAAAGACGTTCGCGAGTATTTTAAGGATCGTTCCGACTATATGGGCGTTCCCTGGGAAGACAAAAACGGGAATTTCCTGGTCCACTTCCGCTGGCGGGATATGGGCGGAGGAAAAGAGGCGATGGAGAGGCACTTGGAGTTGGAGAAAGCCATTTTCGCCCGGCTGGATGCAATCCAGGAAGAGGCGGACGAAGAATATGAACGCCGGATCGATGCGATGGCGACCGGGCGGGCCGACCTGAACTGGTGGGAAAAGTGGCAAAACCGCAAAGCCCGCGACAAAGCCCGCGAGTTGCTGCTGAGGGAGTCTGTCTTTCAGGAATATATGCAACGGGACACTCTATTGAAAGCGCTGCAGGCCGATCCGCTGAGCGAACTGCCGGAACCGGTCCTGAAGATCATCGACATCATCAAGACGGCCAATGCCTACCTGAGCGGTCCCGCCGGGCTGCGCCCGCTGCCGTATCAGATCAACGTCTTTATGATGAACAGTACCGAAATGTCCGATCCCGGTGTGAATCAGAAAGTCCCTTTTGGTGAGTGCTACATCAAGGTCGGATTCGAAAAGGGAATGGTGAATGGCAAGTGGTCGGATGTGCCCGAACACGGCCAGTCAGTGTTGCTCACCCTGACGCACGAACTCTTCCACTCGCGTCAGCAAAGCGTCTATGCGTTGTGGCATATGGGAATGAACACGGCAGAATCGACGGCGGCCGTCCTGGAGGGGGATGCGGCGCGTTGGTATTATCGAAATGGGAGAAAAGTGACGGTGGACATCGACACGAAAGAAGGAAACAATGCGATCGAGTTGACGCCCCGTACCAAATACTACGTCTACGCCCGCCCGATGGACCGGATGTTCGCCACAAACCGTCTGACGCTGGAAGATTTTACCAGCCTGGAAGATCTGACCTCGAAAGTCGGTACGGAATGGGCGGCAATCGGCGCTGAAACGGGTTATTCGCTGGCGAGCCTGATCGAGACGGTTCGGGAAACGGCGGGGAAGCAGAATGTCGGGATGGTCCGTTTCTGCGAGAACTACATCGAAGGAGGAGACTTCTCCAAACTGATCAAAAAATCGCTCGACATTGACGACGAAATGTTGGAAACGGGCTGGAATGCGTTCGTAAAAAAGTATCTTGGAACCATCTGCAATGCCCAGATAGATGTGGCGATGAACGATTATCAGAAATTACAAACGGACTGCTACCAGGAAAACCTGGACCTCTACGAAAACCTTTCGGTCTATAAGATCAGTGCCGGAAGGCTGTCCGATATGGGCAACCAGCAGTGGCGGGAATGGCAAAATTACTATCTGAAGACTTGGTATCTGAGGCCCGCGCCTGGCCTTGAAGGAAACTTCAATGCCTTTGTCAAGCCGGTGGGCAAGGCCGTCGATCCCCACATCCGCTTTTACTTAAGTAGCAGTATGTTTGAGAACGGGAAGGAAGAGCCTTCCCTGTATTGCGACCAAAAAGGGAATAAATTCCTGGCGATGTCGGTGGGAGATTATGACGTTCCCGCCAACAAGGCCGACCAGGAATACTGGGTGGTGGCGCTCCCCTCCCCAGAAGCGCCCGTGATCCGGAGTGTAAAGAACGACAAGATCTCCATCACTTTGCCGGCGGTATCCAAGGATCTGCTCAAGCATAAGTTTGTGACCGGCGCCATTCTCACCTTAAAGGACGAAAGCGGCAATGTCTGGACCAAAGATATAGCCCCCCGCTACTTCGGGAAGAAGGTGGCGTGGAAACTCACCGGCTTCAGCGCCCCCGGCAAGCAGTTCACCCTTTCAATGCACTGGTATTACAATCTCGATGAAGAAACGGTCTACGAATCTCCGAAAAGCGAGCCGGCGGTATGGGGAGGAAAGGAAAAGCCGACGGCAGCGGTGGTCGATGAAGGACCGGAGCCGGAGAAAAATTACTGGAAGCAGACGGCCGTTCGTGCCCGGCAATACAGCACATCCCAGGATAACAAGGCAAGCGACGGGATGGTGGTGAGCCGGGATTTCCGCAGCGTGACTCTCGTCCACGATGCCAAGCAAAAGACTTGTGATTTCCAGGGTATGTCTGCCCTGGAGGAAGACGGCAACTATGTGAGCGCGATGCATCTGGACGGGACAGCCACCTATACGGAACCGCCCAAGTTCTGGCGCCCGAGGCAGCGCTACAAAGCCGCCTGGGAAATCGCCGAAGACCCGTATGTGCTCAATATGGCCGAACCTTATGTGTTCGAGCTCCGGCACGGCTCTACGGATCCGGCTGCCTGCACGCAGGCCGGCAAGGAAAAGCGGGATATGGACCGCTCCACCGCCGGTAAGATGGACTGGCCCCGCAGCGTTGTCACCACCTTTGAGGCCCGGATTCCCGAATATGACGGTCCCAAGTCCTTCACCTTCGTCCAGGAGTTCAGCGTTGCCGAACGCGAAGGCTCAGACCTCAAGGCCACCGTCGTCCTGGAATACGACTATGAATGGGTGGGCGAAGAAGTGGAAGCGTCGGAGGAAGACCTGGGTGATTTGATGGTATTTGTATACTTCCCCCTGAATGCCCGCGACCAGGCATATCACGGAGAGCACGGAGGAGAACTGCAGCATAACCATTCTTTCAGCGTGGTAATTCCATCGGGAAGCTATAGCCTGAAAAAGGCCGGCAAGGGCTATGTCCTGGAGGGCCGCGGCCAAGACGTCGAGAGCGGTTACAAGTATGATATTCAAGTGCGGGCCGAACTAGACAAAAACAAGATTCCAAAGAATGCATCCTTCTCCCTGTCCGGTTTTAAAAACACGTGGGACAGTTCCGTAGGGGAAGATGTACATACGTATGAGGCGCGGGGCACCGCCGACCTGAACAGAAACGAGATGGGAGGCTCGCAGCGCGAAGGAACGCTGACTTCATTTGAGGGAACGATCAAGACGCAAAAAATCGGTGTATTCAGTTATGGAAATGCCGAGGCCAAGAACTCGGACGGCTATGAGTATGGCTATGTAGCCATCCGCTGGAACCTTTAAAGTGTAAGGATATGAAAAAGCTAGTCAAAAAATATGCGGTTGCCGCCATCCTGGCGGTCCTGTGGATCGTGCTGGGCATCGTGCAGACGAAGGTTTCGGAGAACTTGCCGATGAAGGTCCTCAACTTCCTCACCTTCGCCCAGGGCGGCCTCTACGGCGGCATCCTGGGCGCCGTGGGCGGCTTCCTGGGGAAGGTGGTGTTTGCCGCCTGCATCAGCGCCCTCGTGACGGCGATCATCCAGAAAAGAAACCCGCTCTCCAGCCTTGCGGATGGCTTTAAAACGCTCATCCCTGCGTTCCAGAGTGGGAAACCAGCCATCGCCTCGCTCCTCAAGGGCGCGGGCCTGGGCCTGCTGGTGTATGCCATCTTCAACCTCACCCAGTCCTGGGAGAACAGTATGGTGGGCGTAGTCAGCGCCGGAGCACTGGTCCTCGCCGCCGGCCGCAAAAGCGGCTGGCTGTGGAAAAAACTGGGGCCCGGAATGCTCGCGGGCCTCGTGCCGGGCTTCCTTATCGGAGTGGCGCTGAGCGCCGTCGGATCCGTCTGGGGCGGGGCCATCGGCCTGGCGCTTCTCATCACCGGATGGATCCTCGGGCGCGGCAGCCGTAAGGAGGCTGCTGCAAGCATCCTTCTCGCCGTCTTTTTCCTCGCCGCACAGCCCTCGGCCGATGCAAAAGGCAAAGGCTGGGTGCTGGTGGGGAAGGATGTCAAGGCTAGTACCACATCCATCCATCACGTGGATGACAGGCTCTACGATAGCTGGGTGACCGATGTTACCAACATTCAGACTACCGACTACGGCTTCTCCTTCGATGTGGTGACGGTGCATACAAAAAAAGCTCACAACGAGGTGGATACCCGGCCGGGCACTTATACCTGCTCTTTCGACCCCTTTGCCGACAGTTATCAGCCAGGAGAGCGTTACGATGGCAATCATCGCTGGAAAAGAGAAGGAAACTTCGAACCGAAAATGAGAGTTGTAGGCATCATCGACACCAATAGCGGGGAACAGGATGAGCATTTTCTGGGTCCCTCGATCGAAATGAAGGGTTTTGCCTATGCCGATTTTACCTTCCCGCCCAAGGAAAAGGTAAATGGTGACATTCTGGTGGTTCAATTCAAGGCCACCATCTACGAGGAAGAGAACATTATCTTCACCTACACCTTCCAGTGGAACGGCAAAGGTGGCGGCGCCGCCAAGGCTGACAAGGTTAAGGAGAAGAAGGCGAAGAAGGACAAAGATAAGTCGAACAAGGTTAAGGAGGAAAAAGACGAGATTGTCGAGGATATCGAGGACGACGACCTGGAACTGGAGGAACAGGAATGGCTGAACATCCTGCTGGGGGCCGACGGAGAACATACCTCCGACATTGTGACCATCCTCATCGCCCTCGCGGGAGCGGGCGGCGGAGCTGCCGGAGCCGGCCTTGGCGGCCTCCTGGGCGGTTCCCTGCCGGAAGGCGGGCCCGACGGGCCCACCCCGGAGGAGCAGGAATGGGCGCGCTGGCAAAAGGAAGCCGACGACCGTCGCAAGCGGTATGTCGTCAACAATCCCGACGGAACCAAGACATATGTGGATCCGGCCACGGGCGAGAGACATACGCTCTATCCCAAGCAGTTCGACCCCGAAACCGGAGAAGCCGTGGGCTGGGAGAACGAGAATGATTCGGCCTACACCACCGAAAGTCTCGATGAGTGGCTGGCCTGGCGCGAGCGGAATTCGGGTACCTTCGCACAGGATGCGGCCGAGGCCAGGCAGAGCGTCGAGGACCAGCGGGCGGCCAACCGGGCCCGGAACGAAGCAGACCGTGCCCGCGGCAGTTCCGAGGCGGCCGATGCTCACAAGGCCGTGAAGCTCCACGGACCTGACCTGGAGCGCTATACCACTCATATGAGCCTGAAGGAGCGCTCGGCTATGCTTGAGGCCGACGACTTCGACGATTTCCCTGAAAACGAATAAAAGACATAAGATATGGATTATACGCATTTCAACAGCCTGATTGAAGCTCTTGGAGCGGCAATGACCCGCTGCGTAGTCTGGCGCTATGCCGACAACAATGAAAAATACAATGCACTCCAACTCTACCGTTTCGCCGAAGAGTTTGACCGGGAGAACCCCAGCCCGAACCGGCGCCGGCGAGCCTCCCCAAGTTCTGTCCCAACTGCGGCACACCGCACAAAGCATAGCCTATGAAATATGTGATTTTCATCGCCCTGGTGGGTGCTGTCCTCTATCTGGCCTATATATTCCTCACGGGGCAGAAGTACCGGAAGAGCCTCTTCGGCCAGTCCAGGATTGACGGAAGAACGGCCGATGTCCCCCTGCGGGGCAATGTGTTTGCGAACTGGTATGTAGAGGAGAATGCGTTGCAGTTTTCCCTGCGTTCCACCAAAAACGAGCGCAATCTTCTGTGTGCGTTCATCCTGAAATGGATTCTGGAGGGGCGTATGACCGTTATTCCGGACGGCCGGAGGCGGGTGAGTCTTCGGTTGTCCCTGGATACGGAATTCACCGACCGCACCGAGATGAGCCTGTATGAAATGCTCATCGCGGCCGCCGGAAAGGATGCCGTGCTGGAGAGCAAGGAGTTCAGGCAGTGGGCCAGACACGAGTTCGAAATCCTGGGAGAGTATCCCCGCCGGGCCGAGGTCCGCGGCAGGAGGTACCTTCTGTCCCGGGGCTGGCTGGGAGAAAACGGGAAGGCCACCCCGGAAGGAATGGCGGAACTCCGCAAGGTCATCGAGTTCAGGAATCAGCTGGGCAGCCTGACAACCCTCCCGCGCGAAGCCCTGTGGAAGGATTACCTGGTGCTCGGGGCCCTTTTCGGCCGCCTGGGCAAGATGGACAAAGCGCTCAAGACGCAGCTGCCCGGAGAACTGCTGCTGGCCGTCCAGGCTGCGCAGCTGATGGCCGATGAAGGCTATACGGCCGCAGAGAACGAGCGGCTGGAAGACGAACAAAAACGCAACCAATAATACACGATCCTATGGCAAATTTCTGTGAAAAATGCGGTGCGCCCGTTCAGCCGGACGAGCGTTTCTGCCCCCAGTGCGGAGCCCCTCTGGGCGCTGAACCCACCCAGCCCGCCGAAGAAGAGGCGCAGGGCATAGACTGGAAGCAGTTCAAACCCAAGTTGACGATTGGAAAGCCGGAAATTAGGTTCATCAACAAGAAAAAGTTGATTATCTATGGTGCCATCGTCTTATTCTTCATCATCCTGGTGCTATTCACCAAGTAATTCGTATATTTACAGAATGAAACGCATCGTCCTCGTCGCCACCACGGCCTTTCTTCTTGCCGCCTGTACGGGCAGCAGGGAGCGGCATGTGGTGGAATACGGGGGCGTGCGTTTCGTGCCGCTCCAGACCGAGCGCCTGCCGGATATGCCCCGTCCCCGGTCGGGTCACGTGGCCCTTCCCTTCGGAAACGGGTTCGTGGCTGCCGGCGGGCACACCTCCGGCTTCATTCCCGTTCAGGAAGCCGATTTCTGGCTTTCCGGCAAATGGACCACGGTGCCGATGCTGTATCCGCACGACAATTCTTTCGGACTGATTCTCGGGGACGGTTCCCTGGTTTTGGGCGGCGGTTATTCCGAAGCATTCGGGATTGGCCAGACCTGGGGCGTAGAGCGCTATGACCTTTCCGAGAAACGCTTTTCACCTCTCCCAATCCTTCAGCAAAAGAGAGCCAAGGCCTCGGCGCTGGAACTGGGCGGCGGCCGCCTCATCGTGAGCGGCAACTGGTGGGAGAAGGATGTCACGGAAGATTATACGAATGAAGGGGAAATCCCGGTCTCACAGGACCGCGCCCATCCCTACATCCTTCGCTCCGACATCGACAATGCCATCATCTTCGGCTCCTTGAGTTCGTATGCCCAGCCCCTGGGCGGGACCGTGGACCGGCTGTACGGGGAACCGTTCAATGTTCCTTTGCTTGAAAAGTGGCATCCGATCCTTCAGGATAATGAAAGTCCCCGGGCCGATGACTGCTTTATCGGAGACTTTTCTACGGGTCATTTTACGTATCTCGTTCACGCGAAAGACAGTACAAGGCACCATTCCGTCCTTCTCAAGGTGGCGGGAGAACGTTTTTCCCTGCTGGATACCGACAAACCCATTCCTACAGAGGGTCCCTGGGGCCCCATCGGTTATTCCTCCTATGCCCACGTAGACCGCTCTTCCCGCACGGCCTGGATTGTAGGCACCGATGAGCACAGCCGGGTCTATATGGCCGGCGTTTCCTATGAGGAAACCCCCGCTCCGGTGACGGTCTGGTATACCGATTCCCTGGAGGCGGTGGCCAGATACCCCGCCGATCTTCTCTTACCGGATGGACGCCTGGTACTCACCGGAGGGTCGGATTCTTTAAACTATGAGCCTTCTGCCTCGGTGTATATGCTTTCTCCGGGAGGTGTTCCTGCCGGCAGCGGGACGTCCCGCCTCCTGGCGATTGTGGGATTGGTATTGCTGGGCGGTATCTCCCTGTGGCTTCTGAGAAGGAAGCAATCGGCCGATGCTGCACAGACGGAGCCCTCGGCTCCTCCCAGTATGGCCAGCCGGATCGATTCCCTGATGCGGGACCGGCAGTTCTTCCGTCGGCCCAACCTTCGCGTTGCCGACGTTGCCCGCGAACTGGGGACCAACAACACGTACATTTCGGCCTGCATCAACGGCGAAACAGGCCTCTCCTTCCCGGACTATGTGGCCGGGTTCCGGATCCGCTATGCCCAGGAACTCCTTCGCAATTACCCCGACAAACTCCTCTCCGAGGTGGCGTCTGAATCCGGCTTCGTCTCTGAAAAATCCTTCTTCCGCACCTTCAAGGACGTGACGGGCGTTACGCCCGGCGAGTGGAAGAAAAGCCATTGAGTTCACTGACCTCTCGTAAACAGGTGTTTGTCCGACAAACACACATCTTGCAATTGGGACTAAGCCCCTCAATGTTTTTGATATCCCACTGCGGGTAACTTGACATTTTAGGTCAAGTTACCGTCAAAATCGGCCTTATTTGCGGGTAACCGGACTTAAATTGTCACGTTACCCGCAGTGAAAAAGAATTACCATTTCTCGTAGTGGATGTTCTCCGGCTTCCATTTATCTTTGGGTTTATCCTCACCGGCCGGATAGCCGATGGGGACAATGCAGTAAGGCTTTACCTCTTCGGGGAGGCCGAGTGCTTCAATGGTGGGATCCATCCGCACATCGTAGGGATAGCAGGCCGTCCAGACGGCTCCGAGTCCCAGGGCCTCGACCGCCAGCAGAAGGTTCTCCGTAGCAGCGGCGCAGTCGGCCGTCCAGTTTCCGTTGGGCTGGCCGTCATCCTTTGTGGTGACGCCGCACACTACGATGGCTACGGGAGCCTGGGCAATCATCTTGTTAAACCCTACAGCCAGTTTTTCCTTGGTGGCCTGTTCGCGGACCACCACAAAGCGCCAGGGCTGGAGGTTCACGCCGGAAGGGGCTGCCATGGCCGCCTTGAGAATGGTTTCTACCTGTTCCGGGGTTACGTCCTGTTCCGTATAAGAACGAACGCTCTTGCGGGAGAGGATGTTATCAAGGACGGCCCTGCCGTTGTCCTGGGCACCGGGATTGTTTGCGCAACTCATCATGGTAAGTGCTGCTATTAAAATTGTGATTATCTGTTTCATCGTATTTTATACATTTAGTTGTCCCCCTTAGGTATCTTGGAACCAAGGACATAGAAAATGCCTAAAGCGCCCTCTTTTGTTCTTTGTCAAGTTTCATAAGCCTTGGTGTTTTAAATCTTGATTTATCTAATTCTTAAAGTTAATCATTATTCTTCAGACCCTCCATAGAAGACGCTATTTTATAACCAACCGGTGGGGTGTCGGGCATTTGGGATACACGCAATATACTGATAATTAACGATTTATGAAATACATTTCTGCCCGAGGTCGGCATTTTAACAGGGTTCGGGCATGAATGGTTTTTACAATTGATTGTGTATTAATACGTTAAGAAATAAGTCCTGCCCGGGGTTGGCATTATCAATTATACCCGTTGTCTTTCTGGAAGAAGAACCGGGAGACCGACAAACAGGGATTGATTGGTCATTCTGAACGAAGTGAAGAATCTATAATCAGCGCATAATCAGTTAGATTCTTCGCTAGCGCTCAGAATGACATTCCTGTAAATTCGTATTTACCTCACTACTTGAATTTAGAGAACCACTCGACCAGCGTCTCAAGCACCTCCGGTGCAAAGGTTTCCTCGATGTCCCGGTATTCAGTGGTCATCCCTGTCTGACAATGTTGAAACATGTGATTTACACCTTCTACCGTTTCGAACTTGTTACAAGGGTTGTCAGGCAGACCGCTTCGCAGCGCCCTTAGGTTACTCTCGGCTTCCACCTGCATGTCCTTGGCCCCATTCAGGGCCAGTACGGGGCAACTGATGCCGCCCAGCAGCGGGCGAACGTCCAGCGCCACAAAATGCTTCAGATAGGGCAGTTTGAGCTGCCGGATGACGGCGGTGAGGTTCTGCGACAAAGCCGCAGGGAGCTCGAATTGAGGCGCCGACGGCAGGGTCGTTCCCGCGATGCTGGCATCAAACACCGTCTCCAGCGCCTTGCAATAGCTGTCGATGGTTTCGGCAGGAATACCTGCCGCAGCAAGAGAGACGCGGTTCTGCCAAAGCAGTGTTTCCTTGCCGGACACAACCATCCCGGAGAGCGAAACAATGAAATCGGCCTTGTTCTCTGCGGCCAGCATCAGCGCGATGGTGCCTCCTTCGCTATGGCCGATGACGCCCACTTTGTCGAAGCGCTCCCGCAGGAGGCCGATACCGGCCAGCGCATCGGCCTTCAAATCCTCTGTAGTACAATTAACGAGGTCCCCGGTGGACTCGCCAAAGCCCCTGTCGTCGTATCGCAGCGTGGCTATCCCGGCGCGGGCCAGGGCATCGGCAATCACCGCAAAAGGCTTGTGCTCATAGATTTCCTCATCCCTGTTCTGGAGACCGCTGCCGGTGACCATGATAAGGACCGGCGTCTTGCGGCCATATCCTTCCGGCAGCACCAGCGTCCCTTTCAGCACGGCGTCTCCATTGGCGAAGGAGACTTCTTCCGTGGTATATGGGAACGGTTCCACCGGCGTCTGCGGCCGATGGAGTTTCTCCACACCCGGAACAAGTGTCATCGGCAGGGATGCGCCCCACTGCTTGAAGGTCCCCACAATCTGTTTCATCAGCCATTGTCCTTCATACGTGGCACCGATGGAAGGGACTTTGATGGTGATGGTGATGCTGCCGCTTGCCGTCCTGGTAAGTTCAATGGGAATTCCCTTGGCTCCCTGGTCCGGCGAATCCATCGTAGGATTCTCCTCGTCCAGATGGAAAACAAGGGATATTTTTGTGCCTTGAACATCCAACTTTCCGGACCAGGTGCCGGTCTGGGCATGCGAGAACAAAGCGATAGAAAACAGCAGGATAGCGGAAATAATATACTTTTTCATTTGATAGTCCAATCTACAAGTTGTTATTTGATTCCTACTCGTTTTCCAGCGACTCAATCAGATTGTCGCAGGCTTCCATCGTTTTCCTGTACGTTTTGATAGCGTACAAAACACCAGCCACACAAGTAAAGATATAAATGGCCGTCGGGA
>DGHE01000198.1 GCA_002392525.1 Bacteroidales bacterium UBA3856
ATGCTTTTTGTGTCGGGTTCGTCCAGCTTTGCGGCTATCTGGGAAACGGAATCGGTTGAGGTGAGAAGCATCTGGGAGAAAAGCTCCATCCTCATATTGGTAATGAACTCGTAAACGCTTAAACCTGTGGCTTTCAGGAAGTGCTGCTCAAGGGAACGCCTGGACATGGGAACATGCTCAAGGACATCGCTCACCTGGATTTTCCTCATCGCGTTTTCAGTTATGAAACGGATGGCGTCCTGGACATGCCTGTCCTGAGTAACCACAATGCTGGAGGATTTTCTCACCACAATCCCAAGCGGATGCAGCACAATGTCGCGGCCCTGGTATGACGGGTCTTCCACCATACGCTCAAGCATTTCGGCAACAGAGTACCCGCCGCCCTCCAGATCCACATTTACGGATGAGAGCTGAGGGTCTGTCATGGTGCAGAGGACTTCGTCGTTGTCAACCCCGGTGACGGCAACCTCTTCCGGGACTTTTATCTCAAACGTGCGGCAGCACTCAAGGAGGATGTTGGCCTGGGTGTCGTCACAGGCCATTATGCCGACAGGCTTAGGGAGAGACAGGAGCCAGTATCCAAGCTTTGCCTCGTCATAGCTCCAGAGGGTGTCGGTGCGTATCCTCACCCCCTCCTGGAAACTGTCCTTTAGGCCCTGGCTGTCAAGGTAGTCGATAAAGCCCTTGCGGCGGCCGTCGCTCCAGCAAACGCCGTGATAGCCGAAAAAGGCAAAGTTGCGGAAACCGTTTGCCACATAGCGCCTTGCAACCATCTCCCCCATCCTGACATAATCTCCGGTGAGATTGGGGATTTGGCCGAACTTGCGAATGTGGTCCATGGCCACGGCAACTATTCCGTTTTCACGGAATTTCTCTACGGGATCATTGGGGTTGAAAGGGGCCAGGACGGCATTGGCGCGCCATTTCACAGCCCAGTTTATGAAAGCGTCAAAGCCCTGGTTTTCCAGAAAGGACGACGGCATCTTGCACACCACCCAGGGCTCTTTTGCCTGCTGGGAAAAGCTCAGGATTCCGCGCAGAATCCGGTTAGGAAACTGCTCCGAGAACTCCCCCATGAAGATAAGCCTCATTTTGCCTTTTCAAGAAGACGGAGCTTGATGTCTTCCCAGTTGTAATACGGGAAGCCTTCAAGACCGATAACCTTTGATTCACGCTCGTTCAGAAGCACTTTCACCTTCACGTCGCCGACCTTGTTCTTATAGAAAACAAGCTGCAGGTTGCCTGCGAAGGGGGTGTACCTCCAGCCGGGCCAGTTGACGCATTCCTGTTCATCCAGGCGTTCCCCCACTCCCTCTACGCCGAGCCAGGAGGAGAAGGCAAGGAGCTGGTAGTCGTGGCCAAAACGGAGGTCTGCGGCGTATTCGCCGGTAGCGATGGCGGACTCAGCCTTTTCAATCACGTCCTCGGCCAGTGGCTGGACGGATTCCATGCGGGCGTCTCCGAAGGGCTTGCTGTTGCACTGGGTGAGGTAGAACTCCATGGCTATGCCCTGGGCAAACCAGTAAAGGTCATCGGGCGAGAACACGCGGTAGAGGGTTTCGTCCATGCCGAACGCCGCAGTGCCGGTTGCCATGTCAAAGGTCTCGTGCATCATCTCGACGGGGTCTCCGCAGATTTCCCGGCCCTTCACGGGGTCGGAGAACATCTTGTATTTGAAAGATGTCGTGTCCGGGACGTGAGCCTCCCAGTATCGGCCCAGAATGGCCCAGGTACTGTCCCTCACCCAACGGGGATCGTCCGTGGAGAGCACTTTCATGAGCTCCGATCCGGTGTCCCAGTGGATGTCCAGGCCGTCTTCCCTTTCCATAAGTTCCCCGGTGAAGGCGCACATGGAAATAATGCAGCGCTGAACGGTGCTGGAACGGGCTGAAATCTTCTTGCTGCCGTTATGGAACACGCGGCGGTAGTTCTTGTACATGCGGGCGGCTATCTGCTTGTGCTCCTGAGTGCCAAGATAGGTGAGACGGCCGTCCATGTTGTCGTGGTACTTTATGAGAAGGTCTATCTGCTCCCTCACAGCCTCGCCTTTTGGGGTGAGCACACCGGCCTCGTGGGCCTCACGGTACTTGCGCTGGATGTTGGCATACTCCGTTCCAGCCCAGTTGCTGCGTGAGCCGTGACGGCCGTAGTGGCTGATGTAGAACGGCTTGTAGCCCTTCGGGGCCTTCGTCAGCCGACGGTCGGCAAACGAGTACGGATAGTCAGTACCGTACGATTTCCTCGGGTCGGCCTTCAGTTGGTCGAGCACAGCATTCCCCTGAGCCCCTGCCGTCAGGGCCAGCAAGAGAAGCATCACAATGGTTAGATTCCTTTTCATACCTTTTTAATTAATAAAAATGAATAGTCGCCACAAAGATAATCATTTATCCTCAAATATCACATACTTAGCACTCTTTTTTTGGTTATTTCATAGTTTTCGCTTATCTTTGCACCGGATTTAACTAAGTACACAGATGAACAACAGGCTGACGATACTGACCATTACGGGCTCCGACGGTACGGGCGGTTCCGGGGTACAGGCCGACATACGCTGTATCAACGAGTTAGGAGGACAGGCGACCTCTGCCATCACCTCTATCACCGTACAGAACACCCTCGGCATCCAGGAATTCTACGACCTGCCAGCCGCGACCGTCCGTGAACAGATAGAAGCCATCCTCAACGACCTGCAGCCCCAGGTGGTCAAGATCGGCCTGCTCCGTCGCATCGATGTGGTAGAGGTCATCGTGGAACTGGTGCGCAAGTATCGCCCCCGGCACGTCATCTATGCCCCCGTGCTCCATTCCACCCGCGGCGAACTGCTCGTAGAGCCACAGGTGTATCACGCCATCGAGCGGATGCTCATCCCCCTTTGCACCATCGTGCTCGAGCCCTCAGACCTGCCCGTGAGCATCAGGAAGCATGGTCATGCCAACCAGTTCTCGGCAGCCCTGGCCTTCTATCTCAGTGGCGGTGAGAGCCTCAACGAAGCCATGCTCCATGCCCGCCATTACCTGAGCCAGGCTCCTAAGGGCTATACAGAAGACAGCAGCAGGGCCGGCGAACTTTACAACCTCTTCCTTGGCGCTATCGACAGATTCTGCCACCGCTATGGCGACGTGGCCTTCTACGCAGAGCAGTTAGGCGTGAGTCCGCGCTACCTGGGACAAGTAACCCGCTCGATCGCCAACCGCTCGCCCAAGGCGATCATCGACGAGCG
>DGHE01000090.1:0-130 GCA_002392525.1 Bacteroidales bacterium UBA3856
GGTAGGAGGAGAACTGGTTCTTCTCGTTGTCATCCTCGGTCATTACACCAAGAAGCGATCCGTACGGCACATTCACGGCCGTATAGACCACCATCATAAGAAGGTACAGTGCATACGCATAGATGCGCTT
>DGHE01000090.1:273-3497 GCA_002392525.1 Bacteroidales bacterium UBA3856
TATGTGCCCCAGCGGGACTGCGTACGGTCTGCGATGGCCCCCATGAGAGGGTCTGTCACCACGTCGAACAGGCGCGCCACCAGCATGAGAGCAGCGGCATCGGCCACGGTAAGGCCAAAAACATTGGTAAAGAAGAAGGGAAAAGCGATAGACATGACCTTCCAGGTAATGCCGCCCGCAGCGGCGTCCCCGAGGCCATAACCTATTTTCTCGGAAAGTTTAGCCATTGGTTATTGGGATTGATCATACAAAGATAATCAAATAATCGACAAAACCTGCAGGCACATGCGTGTATTATGGTATGGACATTTCCAAAAACCGGCTTTGGGCTGCGAAAGGTCGCGGGTTCCATCAGGCAGGATGGCCCACCACCATTCTCCGGAAATGGTATCTACCAAATGTTCCCGGATATACGCCCAAGCAGCGAATGCACGCTCAAGGGCCTCAGGATCTGAATGGTATTTCCACAACCAGAGGTTGCCCACAACGGACTCTGCCTGCACCCACCACTGGCGGGAGTCGTCGCAGTGTCCGTCCGGGAGCTTTTCATACCGCATGGAGCCGTCGGGAAGAAGGCCCTCATTGCCGGCCGCGCCTACGCGACGTGCCCAGGGACGCACCCGGTTCACCACGTCGGCGTCGTGCAGGGCAAAAGCCGCCTCCAACGCCAGCCAGGACGTTTCAATGTCATGGCCATAGGAAACTGCACCCGGCAGCACCGTCCAATCCCGCTTAAAGTACAGCTGCAAGTGGCCGTCCGCACCCATCACGCGCTCGCCGATCAAAGACAGCAGGGCCTCAACGCGCGTTTTCAGGGTTTCGTCGGGCCACACCTGATACAGGTTGGAATAGGCTTCCAGCACATGCAGGTGGCTGTTCATGGTTTTGTCGGCATTGATGTCGTGGGCCGACAAAGACATATCCTCCAGCGGAGAGAAGTCCCTGGACAGCGCCTCTATATAGCCGCCGTTAACCGTATCGGCAAAATGGCTTTCCACCACCTTGTACAGGTTGACGGCATTCTTGAGAGCTTCGTCGTCGCCGGTAACCTTATACAGCTCCGACAGGGCATAAATGGCAAAGCCCTGTGCATACAGCTGCTTCTTGGTATCCAGCCGCTCCCCTTCCGCCGTTACGCTCCAGTACACGCCGCCGTACTTATGGTCGCAGAAATGGTCCAGGAACCAGTCCCGGGCATGCACAGCCGCTACCAGATACTGCGTATTCTTCAAAGCCGCATAAGCGGCAGAGAACGTCCAGATAAGGCGTGCATTGAGGATAACTCCGCGCGGAGCATCATAAAACACGGCGCCGGAAGCCGACACCTCTCCGTAGAACCCGCCTTTAGGGTCTTTCAACTTGAGCCAATAAGGCAAAATACAGGAAGTAAGGTTCTCCCTTACCTCCTGTAAGAAAATGTCTGTCCGCGTTTCCATACTATCTGTTGGGCGTATCCCAGATTTTGGTTTCGGTGCAATTGACCATCACTCCGAGGCCGCCGCAGGAGAGGCGGAAGTCTCCCTTTTCCAGACGCCAGCGGCCGTCGGCGCCCACGAAGGCGAGGGCCGATGCCGGCAGCTCAAAGCTCACGCACTTTGTCTCCCCGGGCTCGAGGGCCACCTTGTCAAAGCCACGCAGGCGCTTGACGTCGGGGATGAGGGAAGCCACGAGGTCCGAGCTATAAAGGAGGACCGACTCCTTGCCGGCGCGCTTGCCGGTGTTGGTCACGTCCACGGAGACCTTGAGGACATCGCCCTCCTTGAAGGAAGAAGCCGATACCTGCAGGTTGGAATAGGCAAAAGTGGTGTAGCTGAGGCCGAAGCCGAAGGGCCACTGCACATCCATGATGGCGTCGTAGTTATAGGAGCCCTCCATGGTCTCACGGTGCTCTGACACCTTGTAGTCGTAGGTATGCAGGGCATTGATGTGCTTGGAATAGGTAAAGGGCAGTTTGCCGGAGAAGTTTTCGTCACCGGAGAGGAGGGCGGCCAGTGCATCGGCGCCATAGTTGGAGGGCAGCATCACGTCCACCACGGCTGCGGCGAGCGGCTCGATGTCTCCGATAAGGCGGGGACGGCCCTCATTGAGCACCAGCACGATGGGCTTACCCAGAGCGGCCAGTTCTCGGACCAGCTTCTTCTGGCCGGCCGACAGGTTAAGGTCGTCCATGTTGCCGGGCGTCTCGCAGTAGGAATTCTCTCCCACGCAGGCCACGATGACATCGGCCCCACGGGCCGCGGCGACGGCCTTGGCAATGCCGGAAGCATCTTCCTTCTCCCACTGCATGGGCGCCTCGTCATACACTACGCCGGGCTCATAGATCACATACGGGAAACGAGCCTTCAGAGCCTCCACGATAGTATTGTACTGGGGCACATATTCGTCGGCGGCACCCTGCCAGCGATAGCTCCAGCCGCCGTTGAGGGCACGCAGGCTGTTGGCATTGGGGCCCGTCACAAAAATCTTCTTGTGCTCCGGCAGAGGCAAAATGCCGTTGTTCTTCAGGAGCACCTCACTCTCCAGGGCAGCCTCATAGGACTCGCGGGCAAACTCCGGCGCATTGAAACGGGGATATTCCTGCTCCTCCCAAAGGGGATGGTCAAACAGGCCCAGACGAACCTTCAGGCGAAGGACGCGGCGCACAGCGTCATTGAGACGGGCCTCGGAAATGCGGCCTTCCTTCACCAGCTCGACAATCGCTGTGCAGCATGCAGGATCGTAAGGGTCCATGATCATGTCAATACCGGCGTTGATGCCCATGGCTACAGCCTCTTTCTTGTCGGCGGCCACGTGGTCACGCACGTAGAGGTTGTCAATATCGGCCCAGTCGGTGACCAGCATGCCGTCCCAGCCAAGCTGCTCCTTCACCCAGCCGGTGAGCAGCAGCGCATTGGCGTGCGTGGGAATGCCGTTGATGGAGGCCGAGTTCACCATGGCGGTGAGGGCACCGGCGCGGAAGCACTCCAAAAAAGGAGCGAAGAACTTCTCGCGGAGGTCGTTCTCGGCAATGTAGGCAGGCGTACGGTCCTTACCCGAAGCCGGAACGCCGTAGCCCATGAAGTGCTTGATAGAGACAGCCACGTGTTCCAGATCAATGTGGTTGGGATCGGAGCCCTGCAGGGCCAACGTCTCTTCGCGGGCCATCTCGGCCTGCAGATAGGGATCTTCGCCGAAGCTCTCCCAGATACGGGGCCAGCGGGGATCGCGCCCGAGGTCCATCACCG
>DGHE01000090.1:3542-4948 GCA_002392525.1 Bacteroidales bacterium UBA3856
CCATCACCGGGGAGAACACCCACGGCACCTGCGCGGCGCGGGTCTCGTAGGCCATGGCTACGCCCATCTGCCGGGCGAACTTGCGGTTGAAGGTGGCGCCCAGGTTGATCTCCTGCGGGTACAGGGAACCTTCGTTGATATAGGACGCGCCGTGAATCATATCCAGGCCATAGATACAAGGAATGCCGATAGCTTCCATGGACTTCTCCTGGATCTGGCGCACCATGGCGGCCGTGTGCTCACGGGAATGCGCAGCGTCGTGCATCACATTGAGGATGGAGCCCACCTTGTACCGGCCAATAATGGTTTCCAGCTTGGCGGGATCGATGGCCTCGTGGGTATCGTCCTCCAGCGTGGATATATTGAGCTGGACCAGCTGGCCAGCCTTTTCTTCCAGCGTCATTTTGGAAAGCACACTCTCCACCTTGGCCTCAACGGCTTTGTCGGCGGGAATGGCGGGCGAAGTTTTAGGTGAGTTACAAGATAACACAGTAGCGGTAAGCATCGCAAGTGGGATTAGGTTTTTGTTCATATGGTATGCTTGATTATAATCCAACGGAGTCTGCCTGTCCATCATACAGGATGCTCAAGGCGCTCTCGCCGTCGGGGTCGTATCCGCGCGGATGCTCCGGATCTACCACGCAAACGCGGAACGTGCGGCTGCCCAGCATATTGGGGAAAACGCCCTTACGCGCGCCCAAGAACAAGCGGCGGGCGGTGTCGTCCCAGAAAAAGTCGATGGTGCTGTATTCACCCTTCTCGTAGCCATAGGTGAGTCCGTCGTCCTCGTAGAGCGTAAAGCGGGCATCGGCCCCGGCATAAACCACGAAAAGGATGTCGTCGGCCGGCTTCTCGCCGGTATATTCAACGGACGGGCCGAAGGGGATGATGCTGCCTGCACGTACATATAGCGGCATTCTCTCATAAGGAGCATCCACGGTAAGCCGCTGGCCGCCGGGAATGTAAGCGCCCGTGTAGAAGTCGTACCAGCCGCCCTCCGGGAAGTACACGCTGCGGCTGCGGGCCTTGTACTCATACACCGGGCAGGGCATGAGAGCCGGGCCCAGGAGCCACTGGTCCGAGAGATCGCGAACCTCCGGGTCATCGGGGAAATCCATGGGCAGGCCGCGCATGAGCGTGGCATCTTCAAAATGGACCGCACCGGTAAGGGAATAGAGGTAAGGCATGAGCCGATAGCGCAGCTGCATATACCAAAGGATGCTCTCATAGGCCGATGACCCTTTGCCGGTGATATTCCACAGCTCGCGGCGGGGCCACTGGCCGTGCGTACGGAACAGCGGCACAAAGGCGCCGAACTGGTGCCAGCGCGTCTGGAGTTCCTGCCATTCCTCGTTGAAGGCCGGGCTTTGGAACTTGGACATGACGGAGAAGCCGCCGATGTCCAT